>CALEQS010000258.1 GCA_937907975.1 uncultured Clostridia bacterium
ATTATAACGAATTATCATTCCGAAGTTTTGTTTTAAAACACAAAATGATGTCGTGATTTTGAATTGCTTTACGTTGAAACAGTTTGTACAATATGGTATAAAATAAATTTCTAAAAGTGTCTGCAGAAGAATGCGTTACAGATTTTCTTGATGAGTTTTGTTTCCACCTACATCAGGGCTGTTTTCCTGCGCCTCCAACGGCGTGTGTGGGCTGACGGTGTGACCTGCTGGTCAAGGGCAGCAAGATCGCCGGCGTTGCGGGCGCGGATGGCCGAGTAGGTCCAAGCGAAACTGAAGGCGGCGGCCGCCGGCCTGATGCCCGAGGAATAAATCCTGATTTTCTAAAATAGCAGTGCGGCGCTCAGAGAGATCTGAGCGCCGCACGTTTGCCTTTGCAGCGAAAAAGGCCGTCTGTTCTAAGAAAACAGGCGGCCTTAAACGTGTTAATTACTTATGATCGACGCTGGACATATAAGTGATCAGGTCCAGAACCTTGTTGGAGTAGCCGATCTCGTTATCGTACCAGGACACAACTTTCACGAAGGTGTCGGTCAGAGCGATGCCGGCGCCGGCGTCAAAGATGGAGGTGTGGGTGTCGCCCAGGAAGTCAGAGGAAACGACGGAATCCTCAGTGTAGCCCAGGATGCCCTTCAGCTCGCCCTCGGAAGCCTTCTTCATGGCGGCGCAGATCTCGTCATAGGTGGCGGGCTTGGCCAGGTTGACGGTCAGGTCGACGACGGAGACGTCCAGAGTGGGCACGCGCATGCTCATGCCGGTCAGCTTGCCATTCAGGCTGGGGATGACCTTGCCCACGGCCTTGGCGGCGCCGGTGGAGGAGGGGATGATGTTGCCGGCAGCGGCACGGCCGCCGCGCCAATCCTTCTTGGAGGGACCGTCAACGGTCTTCTGGGTGGCAGTGGTGGAGTGAACGGTGGTCATCAGGCCTTCGGTGATGCCGAAGTTGTCGTGCAGCACCTTGGCGATGGGAGCCAGGCAGTTGGTGGTGCAGGAGGCGTTGGAGACAAAGTTCATGCTGGAGTCATAGGTTGTATTGTTGACGCCCATCACGAACATGGGGGTGTCGTCCTTGGAGGGGGCGGACATGACGACTTTCTTAGCGCCAGCGTCCAGATGGCCCTGAGCCTTCTCCTTGGTCAGGAACAGGCCGGTGGACTCAACCACATACTCAACACCCAGTTCGCCCCAAGGAATCTCCTCCGGCTTGAACTTGGCATAGACCATGATCTTCTTGCCGTTGACGGTGATGGACTCGTCGTCATACTCAATGGTGCCATTGAACCGGCCGTGCATGGTGTCGTACTTCAGCATATAAGCCATATAATCCGGGGTCATGCCGGGATCATTGATGCCCAGAAACTCGATGTCGTCCCGGTCGATGCCGGCGCGGAAAACCAGACGGCCGATGCGGCCAAAACCGTTAATGCCAACTTTGATGCTCATGAGAGAACACTCCTTTTCACTGATTGTGATTGCAATACAGGGTTCTATTGAACTACGCCGCTATTATAATCCGAATAGTTTCATTTTGAAAGAGGGAATCCAAAAATTCAGCGTTTTCACGGTTTGAAGCGGGTGAAATGTGAAAAGTGACCTTTTTAACATCGTCATTATCACTAAAGAGATGAAAAATTATCATAAATAGGCAACATTTCACGCAATAAAAAGCACTTTTTTAAAAGTTTTCTAAAAAATCCTTTCATACATACAGGCGGACCCAACAAAATTCGACACGATTCGACATCATTCTTGCGTCGTGTGGCAGGATTTGCTATACTTGATTTAAATAAGCGGCCCATCAGCATGGGCAACCTAGATGGGCAGACGAGTGAGCGGGGTGAGTGAATGCGTGAGTTCAAACTTTCCGGCCCGGCCTGGTTTGATGCCAGCCCGGAGCCGGTGATCTTGACACACGACGGATACACGGCCTACTATAACACTGCAGCGGCCGCGCTGGCAGGGCGCAGCGGATGGACGCTGCAGGAAGGAACGCCCCTTCCGGAGCCGCTGCAGACGATCGACGGGGCGGGCGTACAGACGATGGAATTGGCCGGAGAGCGCTGGATGTGCCGGACAGAGCGCCTGGAGGCGGGGGTGCTGATCTGTTTGACGCTGAGTCCGTCTTCCGTCAGCGTGCCGCTGGAGCGGCTGGCGCAGTTGGCGGAGCGGATGCGTCTGCCCCTGGGCAGCCTGATCGGCGTCAGCCAGCTGCTGGCACAGACCGATGCGCAGCGCACGGAGGAAAAAACCAGGCAGTATCAGAGCATGCAGCGCAAGAGCTATTACACGCTGCTGCGAATGCTGAACACGCTGGAGACGCTGGGCAGTCTGTCAGACGGTCACTGTCCTTTTCAGGGAGAACCGCTGGATCTGGGTGGGCTGTGCGCCGATGTGGTGCGCCGGGTACAGAGTGTCTGCGGTGAGGCCGGCTGTACACTGGAGTTCAGGCAGAACGGGGGAAACCTGCTGGTACAGGGCGAGGATGCGCTGCTGCGCCAGATGCTTTACCATTTGATCTCCAATGCGATCCGCGCTGCGGGGGATGGAGGACGGATCACGCTGGAGCTGGAAAAATGCGGGGGAAAAGGCCGCCGCTGGGTGCGGCTGGTCATCTGGGACAGCGGCGGCGGCTTCCGGCCGGAGCAGCTTGCCCGGGCGTTTGATCCGGCCCAGGGCGCGGCAGGCCTCTCTGACCAGTCGGAGGGACTCGGCATGGGGCTTGCCCTCTGTCGGCGCATTGCGGAGCGGCATGGCGGGCGTATGGCGGTGATGACCGGCGCAAGTGCGGTGACAGCGGTGGAACTGCCCCTGTGTGATGGGCTGTCCTTTGGTGCCCTGCATTCTCCGTCCGACCTCAGCGGCGGGATCAATGAGACGCTGGTCCAGCTGTCGGATGTGCTGCCATGGCAGTGCTTTACAGAGCAGGAATGAACAGTTATAATAAAATATGAATGGTGCCGGGTGTCTATGCGGACATTCGGCACTTTTGCTGGAAAGGACGCAATCAGAATGGAACTGCGGATTGCCCGGCAGGCGGATCTGCCCCGTCTGCTGGAGATCTATAATTATGAAGTCACCCATGGCGTGGCGACGCTGGACATCCACCCGCAGACACTGAAACAGCGGCAGGTGTGGTTTGACGCGCACAATGTGGAAAATCATCCGCTCTATGTGGCGGAGCAGGACGGCGTTGTGGCCGGTTACGCCAGTCTGTCCGCCTACCGGGAGAAGGAAGCCTACGCTTCTACTGTGGAGCTCTCCATCTATGTGGCCCCGGAGTGCCGGCGGCAGGGAATTGCGGCGGCGCTCATGGAGTTCATTCTGCAAAAGGCCCGGGAGGACGGGCGCACCCACAATGTGGTCAGTGTGATCACTGCGGGAAATGAGGCCAGCATCAAGCTCCATGAACGCTTCGGGTTCACCTTCTGCGGTACTGTGCCGGAGGTGGGTACAAAATTTGGCCGCCTGCTGGATATTGACAATTACAGCTTGATCGTATAACAGAAAAAGCCCTTCGCGCTTGCCGCGAAGGGCTTTTTGTATGCCCAAATATGGACATGAAATGCCTGCATTTTGAGAGAGAAAAGCTCAATCCATGGCAAAGCCCCAGAAGGGGAGTTCAGTGGTTTCGGGGAACTTCCCGCCGCCGGGGACAAGAATGCAGTCCTCTTTCAGTTCACCCTGACCGGCATGCCAGAAGGCGGGGGTGCGCACCTCTGCACTGGTGCAGTTGAGCGTTTGCATCATCAACTGTCCGGCTTCTGCGGCGTCACCGCCGGGAAAGAGCAGCTCCCGCAGGGTGAGCCTGCCGTCCTCCTGGTCGCCCAGACAGATGCCGTGTGCACTGGTCAACTCGAACTGCCAGAGCCCGCCGCCGTAGAGCTCACAATAGGTCTGCTGGAGTTTTAAAGCCTTTTCCGGTGCCTCAATGTGGGGGTGACCGGTCAAAAATGCTTCCCGCTGGCGCAGATAGTCCTCAGGGGCAATGGGGGAGACACTTCCCTCTACGGGAGCGGGGGCGTCGAGCGTGATGCACCGATGGAAGAATACGCTCCGGGTGCCCAGAATGTTCTGATACCACCGGCGCAGGGATTCGCTGGCCGGGACAAAGCAGACAAAGTCGTCGCCCCGCAGATAGCCCTCCACGCCGCTGCGCCAGATCGTCCTGCCGCCGTAGCCGCAGCCCCGGTATTTTTCCGGCGTGCCGAGGGCATAGAGGTAAGAGCAGGAATAGTGCCTGCCGTCCGCATGGAGAGTGTAGCCGTCCAGCAGATAGATGGCACTGCACAGCACGCCGTCCACCTCGGCGGCCACGCCGTCACCGGGGCGGTAGCACTGGTCAAAATAGACGTCCGCACAGGCGGTGTCTCCGTCGTAGGCGGCGCTCCAGATCGCCTTCAGTGCCTCCTCGTCTCCGGGCCGGGTGAGACGGTAAATTGGTTTGTTCATAAAAAATTCCTCCCAGATCGTGTATTGAAATTGTAGTCGGAAAAATTTTGCCCGTCAAGGGCGGCGTGGATGCAGGCGGGCGGGAGAAGAATTTTTATGCAGTAATAGATCAGGTCCGGCGGGATTTGTCCATACCGGACAGAATTTTTATCGAATTCTAATCTGCAAACTACTTCCAACACGGTATAGAATCCTGTATAATGGTGGCGTATCACGGAAAGGAAGAAGTAAAACCCATGTCAAATCAAACGGACCTGACGCAGGGCGACGTTCGGCGTCAGCTCATTCGATATTCCCTCCCCATCATCGCCTCCACAGTGATGCAGACCGTCTATTCACTGGTGGATCTGATGGTGGTCAGCCGTATGCTGGGCTCCTCCGGTGCATCCGGCGTGAGCAACAGCAGCCAGATCGTGCTGATGCTCACCAACATTGCAGTTGGTCTGGCCAATGGCGGCAACATTCTGGTCAGCCAGTATTTTGGCTCCCGCGATAAGGCGCGCCAGGAGCGGGTCACCGGCACTTTCCTCACGCTGTTTACGCTGGTGGGTGCAGTTGTGGCCGTCGGCACCTTCCTGCTGGCGGGGCCCATGCTCCGGCTCATCAGTGCCCCAGCCTATGAGGAGGCAGTGGCTTACCTGCGCATTGCCGGCCTCGGTATGTTCTTTGTCTACTTCTATAACTGCGCCTCCGCAGTGCTCCGGGCCGTGGGCAACTCCAAGCAGCCCATGCGCATCATTATTATCACCTGTGTGCTCAATGTGGCGCTGGATTTGCTCTTTGTGGGGCCGCTGGGGCTGGGAACTGCCGGTGCGGCGCTGGCCACAGTGATTTCTCAGGGCCTGAGCTGTGTGCTGGCACTGGGCTATCTTCTGAAAAACCGGGACATCTTCAGCTTTCACCGTACGCTGCTGAAGCTGAACGGCGAGGATACGGCCAGCATCCTCAAGCTGGGCATTCCCTGCGCGGTGCAGATGACGGTGGCCAGCATCAGCTGGCTGACGGTCACCTTCCTGGTCAACGGTTACGGCGTGGACTGCTCCGCCGCCTCGGCTTATGCCGCCAAGGTGAAGGATCTGTCCATGATGTTCATCACATCCCTCATCAATGCAGCCTCTGTGATGATCGCCCAGACGCTGGGCGCGGGTAAATTTGACCGGGCGAAGGAAGTGCTGGGGGAGGCCATGAAGCTGTCCATCCTCATCTCAGTGGTGCTGATCGCACTGGTGGAGCTGTGTGCGCCGCTGTTTGCGCGGCTGTTCACCGGCGATGCGGAGGTCATCCGCATTGCGGCGTTCAATATGCGCATTGAGATCGTGGGACAGATCTTCTACTCCATCTTCCTCATCTATCACGCCATGATGATCGGAGCGGGGGACACCTACATGGTGCTGGTGTCCTCCTTCGTGAACTGTATCCTGTTCCGCATCATTCTGTGCACCATTTTCAATTCAATCTGGGGTCTGACCGGCATTTTCGTGGCCTGTGCCATTGCTCCGGCCAGCTCTATCCCGGTGGGATGGCTTTATATGCGCAGCAATCACTGGCGGCGTTCCATTGCCAGACGACAGGAGGAAACCTGAATGGCTGATTATAACTATGGCTACCACTATTCCGGCGGTGATCAGAACGGAGATGACCGCCGCAAAAATAATAAGAATAAAAAAAATGTGATCCCGTGGTGGGCCATCATTGTGGCGTTTGCTGTGGCGTGGCCGCTTGGCATTGTGCTGACGCTGGTCAAGCTGGGCATGGAAAGCAGTGTGATCCCCTGCGGCAAAGGCGGAAAGACCACACAGCAGTCCAATACTTATCAGCAGGGCGGTTATTCCGTGCCCCAGTCCACTGTCAATTCTTCTGCGGACGGAGTGAATCAGAAGCGCAATGTGCCCAACGCACAAGGCACTGCACCTCAGGAAACGGTTACCGCGACCAAAGAAAATAAGACGGTAACCGTCACACCCGGTGCACAGAGCACCACAGGCCGCTCCGGCAAATTTCAGGAACGGATGAAGAAACTCAAAAATGGTAAGGGACTCATCACGCTGGGGCTTATTATGATGGGCATCTGCGGTGTGGCCACCGGCATGAATTTTGCGGACAACTTCTACCTGCTGGGAACGGAGCCGCTGTGGGTGCTGGAGGAGATATTGCCATCTTTTGTACTCACCGGCGTGGGCGCGGGCCTGTTTACCTTTGGCCAGGTGCGCAAGAACCAATATAAGCGTTTCCACCGCTATCTCACTCTGATCGGGGATCAGAAGACGGTCTCCATCACCACTCTGGCCGAGGCATTTCCTGCCAAGCGCAATAAGGTGTGCGCAGCGCTGGAGGATATGATCGATGCAGGCGTGTTTGGCGAGCGGGCCTATCTGGACTATGGCCGGGATCTGCTGGTGCTGGACGGCTCCGGCGTGAAGGCGCAGGAGAAGCCCAAGGAGGAGAAAAAGGCCGCACCTGCCACCGATGTGGGAGAGGAGAACGATCTGCTGCGCCAGATCCGGGAGGTCAACGAGGACATCGAGAACCCGGAGCTGTCCCGCAAGATCTACCGCATCGAGGAGATCACCCAGCGCATTCTGGAGTTCCAGAAGGAGCACCCGGACAAGGCGGGCGATCTGCGCAAATTCCTGAATTACTATCTGCCTACCACCTTGAAGATCCTGAACGCCTATGCGGAACTGGAAAATCAGGGTGTGGAAGGCGAAAATATCACCGCCACCAAGCAGCGCATCGAGGGGATGATGGACATGGTGGTGGAGGGCTTTGAGCGCCAGCTGGATAAGCTCTTTGCCGGCGATATGATGGATATTGCCGCCGACATCACCGTCATGGAGCAGATGATGCAGGGCGATGGTCTGGCCGATAACGACGACCAGATGATGGGCGGGCATTAAGCTGCCCCGAGAGTGGCCTTCTGGCCGTTGAGCGTGTCGAGAAACTCGACACGCTCTCTCAGAAATGCACGCATTTCTGAGAAAAGATGCAGCCCGCGGCGCGCACTCGCTATGCTCGCACACTTGCTGGGCTGAAAAGTGTTTTTTTCGAGGTACACGCCCCCGAAAAAACGTAATTGTGTTTTATTCCGTCATCTGCGGATGACGGAACTCTGCGAGGCTCTCACTCGCAAGCAATGCAGATTCTGCTTTTTTAACAGGCGTGCAGGCGTTTTATGATCTGCGCTTGATTCGAAATAGAGATAAAATGGAAAGGGTGGAGCGTGTGCAGCACCTCTTTATCATCAATCCCGCTGCGGGAAAGCATATGGACACGGCAGGGATACAGAAGGAGATCGAGACGGCCATGGCCGGTCGAGATGAAACATGGGAGATTGCGCTGACCAAGGGCCCCGGAGATGCCGAGGCCCTTTCTCGTGCATGGTCGGAACAGAGCAGGGAGCCTCTGCGTATCTATGCCATGGGCGGCGACGGGACACTCAACGAGGTGGTCAATGGCGTGGTCGGGTACGATCATGTGTCGGTGGGCTGCTGCCCGCTGGGCTCCGGCAATGATTTTATCAAGACCTTTGGCCGGGAGAACTGGCGCTTCCGGGATCTGCACTCTCTGGTGGAGGCCAGGCCCCATACAATGGATCTGATCGAGTGCAATGGCCGCTATGCCATCAACGTCTGCTCCGTGGGCTTTGATGCCCGGATCGGGCTGAGCATGGCGGATTACAAGCGCCTGCCGCTGGTGACGGGCAAGGGAGCCTATCTGATCTCTCTGGTCGTGACGACGATCCAGGGGGTGCACCGCCCCTATGAACTGGAACTGGATGGGGAAAAGATGTCCGGGGAGTATACTCTGATCTGCGCCTGCAACGGCCAGTGGTACGGCGGCAGCTTCCACCCTGCGCCGGAGGCCCGGCCGGACGATGGAATGCTGGATTTCGTGCTCGTCAAAGGCGTCAGCCGCTTTACCATCGCCAGCCTGGTGGACAAGTTTGCCACCGGTCAGGGAAAGAACTACCCGGATCTCATTCGGATCCGCCGGGGCCACGAGCTGAAGGTGAAGTGTGACCGGGTGAGCATGGTCAACATCGACGGTGAGCGGCTGGACACAGATTCGCTCTCCTTCACACTGTCTGCTAAAAAAATATCTTTTCTCCTGCCTGAGGGCGTGGAGTCGGTTGTTCCAAATACATGAGAACAGGAGTATTTTTGCAAAATAAAGAGAAAAAAGAAGAAAACGGCCTTCTGCGTGAAAGCGGAAGGCCGTTTTAACAAAAAATTCATAAAACAGGACTTGCCAACTGGCCGGTCTTGTTTTATTATATAGTCAAGGTTGGCACTCGGAAGAAATGAGTGCTAAACCGACTGGATTCGTTTATAACAAACATCTATATAAGGAGGAACCAACTATGAAACTCAAACCCCTGTCTGACCGCGTTGTCATTAAGCAGGTTGAGGCCGAAGAAACCACCAAGGGCGGCATTATCCTGACCGGCTCTGCCAAGGAGAAGCCCGAGATGTACACCGTCGTGGCAGTCGGCCCCGGCGGCATGGTCAACGGCGAGAAGGTGGAGATGACCGTGAAGGTCGGCGACACCGTGATCACCGGCAAGTATTCCGGCACTCAGGTCAAGGTGGACGGCGAAGAGCTGACCATCGTCCGTCAGGATGACATCCTGGCCATTGTGGACTAATGTTTTAAGGAGGAAATTCCGTTATGGCTAAAATGATTTCTTACGGCGAGGAAGCTCGCCGCGCGCTGGTCAAGGGTGTTGACCAGCTGGCTGATACCGTTAAGATCACCATGGGCCCTAAGGGCCGCAACGTGGTGCTGGGTAAGAAGTTCGGCAGCCCCCTCATCACCAATGACGGTGTGACTATCGCTAAGGAGATTGAGCTGGAGGATCCCTTTGAGGATATGGGCGCTCAGCTGGTGAAGGAGGTCTCCACCAAGACCAACGATGTCGCCGGCGACGGCACCACCACCGCTACTCTGCTGGCTCAGGCCATCATCCATGAGGGCATGAAGAACCTGGCCGCCGGTGCCAACCCCATGGCCATGAAGAAGGGCATCGCCAAGGCCACTGCCACCGCGATCGAGGCCATCAAGGGCAACAGCAAGCC
This sequence comes from uncultured Clostridia bacterium, assembly GCA_937907975.1. GTDB lineage: Bacteria > Bacillota > Clostridia > Oscillospirales > Oscillospiraceae > UMGS1766. The sequence continues at coordinate 9,543 of CALEQS010000258.1, forward strand.
CGTCAACGGCACTGCTGACATCGCCCGCGTCGGTGCCATCTCCTCTGGCGACGAGACCATCGGCAAGCTGATCGCCGAGGCCATGGAGAAGGTCTCCTCCGATGGCGTTATCACCGTTGAGGAGTCCAAGACCGCTGAGACCTATTCCGAGGTCGTCGAAGGCATGCAGTTTGACCGCGGCTATGTGACCCCCTATATGGTCACTGACACCGAGAAGATGGAGGCCGTTCTGGACGATCCTCTGATCCTGATCCACGACAAGAAGATCTCCAACATTCAGGATCTGCTGCCCCTGCTGGAGCAGGTTGTCAAGATGGGCAAGCCCCTGCTGATCATCGCTGAGGACGTCGAGGGCGAGGCCCTGTCCACCCTGATCGTTAACAAGCTGCGCGGCACTCTGAACGTGGTCTGCGTCAAGGCTCCCGGCTTCGGCGACCGCCGCAAGGAGATGCTGGAGGACATCGCCGTCCTGACCAGCGGCACTGTGGTCTCCTCCGACATGGGCTATGAGCTGCGTGACGCCACCGTCGCCATGCTGGGTACTGCCCGTCAGGTCAAGGTGACCAAGGAGAACACCATCATCGTGGACGGCCATGCCGATCCCGAGGCTCTGAAGGCCCGTGTGGCTCAGATCCGCAACGCCATTGAGACCACCACCTCCGAGTATGACAAGGAGAAGTACAGTGAGCGTCTGGCCAAGCTGGCCGGCGGCGTGGCTGTCATCAAGGTCGGTGCTGCCACCGAGGCTGAGATGAAGGAGAAGCGCCTGCGCATCGAGGACGCTCTGAACGCCACCCGCGCCGCTGTTGAGGAAGGCATCGTGGCCGGCGGCGGCACCGCTTATGTGAACGCCGTTGCCGCTGTCAACGAGCTGGTCGGCCAGCTGGAGGGCGACGAGAAGACCGGTGCTCAGATCATCGCCAATGCGCTGACTGCCCCCGTGAAGCAGATCGCCGCCAACGCCGGTCTGGATGGCTCCGTCATTCTGGATCACATCAAGACCAGCGGCAAGACCGGCTATGGCTTCGACGCCTATAAGGAAGTCTACTGTGACATGATGGAGTCCGGCATCGTCGATCCTACCAAGGTGACCCGTTCCGCTCTGGAGAACGCCTCTTCTATCGCCTCCGTCCTGCTGACCACCGAATCTCTGGTGGCCGACAAGCCCCAGCCTGCTACCCCTGCCGCTCCTGCTGGCGAGCCCGGTATGCCTGCCGGTATGTACTAATCATACAACCAATCAGATTTCAGCGCCCCGGCTCATTGAGCCGGGGCGCTGTGTACTGAATCATACATCTTCGGGAAAAGGTCCATCAGTTCATGTGAACTGATGGATCTTTTTGCTTATTCTGGTAGAGTGACGGTGATGGTCAGATCATTTCCACCGCTGTTTTCCGCCTGGATCTTCCCCTTGTGGGCGGAGACGATGCTGCGGGCGATGGACAGACCCAGCCCGTAGCCGCCGGTGGAAGAATTGCGGGACTGGTCGGTGCGGTAAAAGCGATCGAACAGCCGGTTCAGCGATTCCTTTTCCATGGTGGCGGCGGTGTCGTTGGCTACGCTGAGCCGGATGCTCCGGCCGTCCTTTTTCAGTGTAAAGGTAATAGTTCCGTTTTCCGGAGTGTATTTGACTGCATTGTCCAGCAGAATGGACATCAGCTGGCGAACTGCCTTTTCGTCACCGGTGAAGGACAGCATGGGCTGGATGTCAGCGGTGAACTGCCTGCTCTGGGCGGCGGCGAGGTTGTGGAAGGACTGGGCCAGCTCCTCGGCCACGTCAGAGAGCGGGAATTCGATGGGCTGCAGCTGGGGCTGCTCCTCGTCCATGCGGGCCAGATAGATAAGATCCTGGGTCAGGCCGGTCAGGCGCTTTGTCTGGCGCTTGATGTCGTCCAGCCACTCATTTTCGCCCAGATCCAGCTCCAGCAGATCGGTGTCCGCACCAATGATGGTCAGGGGGGTCTTGATCTCGTGTCCGGCGTCGGTGATGAAGCGTTTTTGCTTTTCATAGCTCTCTGCCATCGGCCGGACAATGCGGCGGGAGAAGAGCAGGAGCAGGAGAAAGACTGCCAGCAGTCCGTCTGCCGCTACAGCAGCGCTCACCAGAAGCGTACTGCGAAAGCTGTTCAGGCTGCGGCCGGTGTCCAGAAAGATGATGCGCCAGCTGCTGTCGGTCTGGCAGCGGATATAGCGGTAATCCCCCCAGAATCCGGTCATTTTTCCGCTCTCCCAGACCTGCTCTGCCCCGGATCTGGCGCTGTCAGCGTCGATAGCAGCAATACTGCCGGTGTCCGAACCGGTGACAGTGCCGCTGTCATCCAGCGTGACAGAGAAGAAGCGGGATTCATAGGGAGTCTCCGGCGACATCTGCCGTTCCCTGCCGCCGTTTCGGTCCGGCGGAGTACCCTCCGGGGCGCTGTTCGTGCCGTCATTGGGCCGAGGAAAGCGGCCGTTGTTCTGGGCGAGAATGGTGAGGATCGCGTCCGCGTCGGACACGGTCCGGTAATAGCTCATGGTGTTGATGCCGCCCAGAATGACCAGCAGTACCAACGTCAGCGCAAGCATGGAGGCGGCGATGAATTTTCTGCGCAGCTTCTGGATCATGACTTTTTCTCCAGCGAATATCCCGTGTTCCGGGTCGCCTTGATCTGAATGTCAGCCTGAAGGGCGGTCAGCTTTTTCCGCAGGTAGGAGATGTAGACCCATACCACGTTGAGTTCCACCTCGCTGTCATACCCCCAGATCTTCTCCAGAAAACGCTCACTTGGAATGAGCTGGCGTGGGTTGCGCAGCAGCAGTTCCATCATCTGATACTCCTTGTTGGCCAGTCGGAAGCTGTCGCTGGGGGAGGAGAGCTCATAGGTGGTCTGATCCAGCGTGATATTGCCAAAGCTCATCTTACTGTCCGTCTGGGCGGTCTGAGTCCGGGTCATGGCCCGAATGCGGGCCAGTAGCTCCGCCGTGGCGAAGGGTTTGGTCAGATAGTCGTTGGCCCCGCTGTCCAGCCCGGTCACCTTGTCCTCTACCTCGGATTTTGCGGTGAGCAGCAGCACCGGGATCTGACTGCCCCGTTCTCGAAGCGTGCGCAGAACGCTCAGTCCGTCCAGCTTTGGCATCATGATGTCCAGAATGACAGCATCATAATTCTCTGCCTCCAGATAGTCCAGTGCCTCCTGCCCGTCAAAGACCGCGTCGGCGGAGTAGTTGTGCTTTTCCAGCAGGGCGATGATCGCACGGGACAGGGAGCGCTCGTCCTCGGCCAGTAAAATTCTCATAAAAACACCTCACTTTGTATTTATTTTATAAGGTATCAGCCCTGGTTTAAGTTAACTTTAAAGCTGAGTTTTAAGTAGGCTTATGGTTGGTATTTTACACTGATTTCACACTTCAGACAAGGGAGGCGCACGACATGGGGACCCAGATGGTGTTCAGGCGCTATGAGATCAAATACCGCATGACCTGCCGGCAGCAGGCAGCCATTCTGCGGGCAATGGAGCCGTATATGCAGGCGGATGAATACGGTCACAGTTCAATACGGAATATCTACTATGATACGCCGGATTTCCGGCTGATCCGGGCCAGTATGGAAAAGCCGGTCTATAAAGAAAAACTCCGCCTGCGGGGGTACGGTACCCGGAGCGGGGAGGACGAGGTGTTTCTGGAACTCAAGAAGAAATACCGGGATGTGGTCTATAAGCGCCGCATCGCAATGCCAAATCGGGAGGCTTATAAGGCGCTGGCCGGAGTGCGGCCTCTCCCGGACAGCCAGATCGGCCGGGAGATCAGCTATGCGATGGAGTATTACCGCACACTCCGCCCGGCGGTGTTTCTCTCCTATGACCGCATCGCCTATTTTGAGCGCGGCGGCGGAGATTTCCGGGTGACCTTTGACCGGAACATCCGGTTCCGGCAGGATGAGCTGACGCTGGATTCCGACGCGCACGGAACCCTGATCCTCAGAGCAGGCGAGGTGCTGATGGAGCTGAAAACCAGCGGAGCGATACCGCTCTGGATGGTGCGTGTACTTTCCGAGCAGGGTGTCAGTAAGATCTCGTTTTCCAAATACGGCACGGCCTACCAGATCATGACGAAGCAATCGAAAGGAGCGGTAACCTATGCTTAATTACCTGTTTTCCGGTATATTTGATACCACCTCGGCGACGATCTCCCCTCTGAATTTCCTGCTCTGCATGGGCGTATCTCTGGTTCTGGGCCTGGTGCTGTGTGCCATGACGATGTGGCACAGCCAATCCAGCGGAAGCTACGCGGTGACGCTGGCGCTTCTGCCCGCCGTGGTCTGCGTGGTCATCATGATGGTCAACGGCAATGTGGGCGCGGGCGTCGCCGTGGCGGGGGCGTTCAGCCTGGTGCGCTTCCGCTCTGCCCCCGGTACCGCCCGGGAGATCGCTGCGCTGTTTGCCGCCATGGGCGCGGGACTGATCGCGGGCATGGGCTATCTGGCCTATGCGGTGCTGTTTGCACTCATCATGGGAGGCGCGACCATGCTGTTTACGGCTCTGCATCTGGGGGAGCGGGGCAGAGACGCCAATGGGCGCACCCTGCACATTACGATTCCAGAAAGCCTCGACTATACCGGTGTCTTTGATCCGGTGCTGGCGGAGTATGCTGAAAAGATACAGCTTCGGCAGGTCAAGAGCACGAATATGGGCAGTCTGTTCAAGCTGACCTATGACCTGACGCTGCGGGACGCGGCAAAGGAAAAGAAACTGATCGACGCACTGCGCTGCCGCAATGGCAATCTGGAGATCACCGTTTCCCAGCAGGAGAGCGTCGGCACAGTTGGACTTTGAAAGGAGACACATATGAAGCGATTTCAACGCATTGTGATTCCCGCCGCCCTGACATTGGCGATGCTGACCGGATGCGGGACGGTCTCTGGACAGAGCAGCGTAAGCACTGCCGCAGCGGTGGAGACCATGGCGGTAGATACAGACGGCCTGTTCAGCCAGCGGGACCTGGAGCCAAGCTGGGATGAGAGTGCGGCGGTGAGCATTGTCCTGAACGGCGGCAGTGCCAGCTGTGACTCCGATGCGGTACAGATCGACGGCGGCACGGTCACGATCACGTCGGAGGGTGTGTATGTGCTCTCCGGCACTCTGTCAGACGGCAGTATCATCGTGGACGCAGGAGATGCGGACAAGGTACAGCTCGTTCTGAATGGCGTCAGTGTGACCAGCTCTGATTTTGCCGGGATTTACGCAAAAAATGCGGATAAACTCTTTATTACACTGGCTGAAAATACGGAAAACTCGATTGTGAATGAAAATAGCTTTACAGAAATGGATGACAATCATGTGGACGCAGTGATCTTTTCCAAGTGTGATCTGACGCTGAATGGCGCAGGTATGCTGACGGTCACCAGCCTGGTGGGCCACGGTATCGTATCCAAGGATGAGCTGACCATTACTGGCGGCATCTATACGATCACAGCTTCCAGCCACGGTATGACAGGGAAGGACAGTATTGCCATTGCGGCGGGCACCTTTGCGATTAACAGCGGCAAGGATGGCATCCATGCGGAGGATGAGGACGACAGCAAAGTGGGCTTTATTTATATTGCCGGCGGTGATTTTACGATCAATGCGCAGGGCGATGGTATCAGCGCTTCCGGTGTATTGGAGGTTGCGGACGGCACTTATCATATCACTACCGGCGGCGGAAGCGCGGCGGCAGAAATGAAGGCCGGCGATGCCCAGATGGGGCCCAGTGGAGATCAGAATGGCATGATGCAGGGCGGGCAGCCCGGAGAACCGCCCGCACAGAATGGTCAGTCTGACACCCGGACACCCCCTGAGAAGCCAGAGGGGGATGAAATGCCGCAGATGGACCCTGATAGCGCTGAACAGGAAAATAACTTTACAGAAGAAAACGAAAACAACTCAGATTCGACCAGCCAAAAGGGCCTGAAATCAGGCATTTCCGCAATCATGCAAGCTGGAACCTTTACACTGGATGCGGCAGATGATGGCGTCCACTCCGATGGAACGGTGACGATCGCGGGCGGAGAATGGACGATCCGGACCGGGGATGACGGCATTCATGCTGACGGAGCACTGACCATTACCGGCGGCGGCTTCTCTATTCCGTACTGCTATGAGGGTATCGAGGGTTCCACCATTACGATCAACGGCGGCACTTTTGATATTACCGCCAACGACGACGGGCTGAATGCGGCGGACGGCACCTCCAATGCCCCGGGGGCGGCAAATGAGAACGGCTGGATCGTGATCAACGGCGGAGAATTTACCATCGTGTCCGACGGCGACAGCATCGACTCCAACGGTAATCTGACGATCAATGGCGGTACGCTGGATCTGACCTGCAACGGCAATGGCAATACCGCCATCGACACCGACGGTACTTACACCAACAACGGCGGCGACGTGACTACCAATGATGGTTCGGAAAACGGGACTGGTGAAATGAGTGGTCCCGGCGGGCAGGGAAATGCGCCGGCAGGCGGCCCCGGCGGACAGATGGGCCAGCCCGGCGGAGACGGACAAATGCCTGATTCTGCGTCTGGACAGGACGATCAGAGCGGCACCACTTCGACTTGAGATAAGCAACCCCCCGGCTCAGTGAGCCTGGGGTGTCTGTTTAGCGTCAGCAGTCCCATTGAAAATGCTTCAGATCTACACAGCCGTTTTCCCGAAAGCCTACTCCCTCGGCTTCTAACAGACTGCGCTGCTGCGTCCAACCTGGGGCGGTGCGGCCCGCGTGGTTTACCACGCGGTGACAGGGGTAGGAGCCGTAATACTCCGCCTGACTGAGCACCCTGCCCACCAATCGGGCGTTTTTCTCCCGTCCGATGAGTCGGGCGATCTGTCCGTAGGTAGCCACTCTGCCTTGCGGGATCTCCTCCACAGCGGAGAGAATTTCGTAAATAATATCCTCGTTCATGTGGTTTTCCGGGCGCGGTGCTGGCTCAGCACGGAGACAAAGCACACATGTGTATCCATTTTCCCACCGATCAGTCCGATTACCTTGCCCATAGTAAAGGCGGCCAGAATGGTGCCGATGCCCAGCCCGTCGATCCGGTGGAGGAAAATCAGCGTGAGTGCCAGCGTGGTGGCCAGGCAGAGCAGATCAAAGGTGATCTTGATTTTGGAATAGGCTGCGCCGGTGATGTCCGCCAGCTCTCGGGGGAAAAGATCAGTGGGGATAATCGGCAGCTGACAGCGGTTGGACAGCGCGATGCCGAAGCAGATCAGCAGATAGCTGATGACAAAGTAGAGAATGCGCCAGGGCAGTGCAGTGGGCAGAATGCCAATCCAGGCCTCATGCACGTCCAACAGCTCACCAAAAATAAAACCGGCCACAAAGCTGAATAGATACTCCGGCACGAATCGGCGGCGCAGGACCATCAGGCTGGCTACCAGCAGACCTTGAAAGATATAAGTCCAGGTCCCCAGTGTCAGCCGGGGCAGAACTTCTGAAAAGGCAAATGGAACGCTGGAGATGGCGGAGATACCGGCGCCGGAGTAGAGCATGAGCACGACGCCGAAGCTGTTGATGAGTATGGCTGCCGCCAGCGCCAGCTCACCCCGCAGTACCTTCGGTGCGGCGGTTTTTGTCTGATCCATGATGTAAGATGCCTCCCAGGTGAAAACTTCGACTATTTTACTCCGATTTTCGATGGATTTCAACCGGACGGGAGCGGAGACGCGACCGAAAAACTTGCAGAAAATAAAAACTGGTGCTTGACTTAGAGTGAACTCTAGCGTGTATAGTATAAGACGAAAGGCAGGTGACTAAGATGACGATTCGGGAAGTCAGCGAGAAGTATCATATTTCTCAGGATACTCTGCGCTACTATGAACGCGTGGGCCTGATCCCTGCTGTGCACCGCACAGCCGGCGGCGTGCGCGATTATCAGGAGGCTGATCTGGGCTGGGTGGAGCACGCGATCTGTATGCGCTCTGCCGGCGTGTCCGTGGAGGCACTCATTGAATATGTCCGCCTGTATCAACAGGGGGACAAAACCATCGAGGCCCGCCTGCACTTGCTGCAGGAGCAGGCGCAGCTGCTGCGGGAGCGGTATCAGCAGATCGAAACCACCTTAAAACGATTGAACTATAAGATCTCACGGTATGAGCGTGCCATGGAGACCGGCGTGCTCAGTTGGGAGACAGACGAAACTACGGAGGAGAATTGCCATGTACCTCGAAACGATTAACAGCCCCGCGGACGTTAAGAAGCTGTCCCTGGAGCAGCTGCCCGTACTGGCAGAGGAAATGCGCCATGCGCTGCTGCTGCGTGCCAGCAGACACGGCGGCCACTTCGGCCCTAATTTCGGTATGGTGGAGGCCACCATTGCGCTGCATTATGTGTTTGATTCCCCTAAGGATAAGATCATCTTTGATGTGTCTCACCAGAGCTATCCCCACAAGATGCTGACCGGCCGCAAGGATGCCTATCTCTACCCGGAGCATTACGATGATGTGTCCGGTTACAGCAACCCCCGCGAGAGTGAACACGACTTTTTCACTGTAGGCCACACCTCCACCTCGGTCAGTCTGGCCTGCGGTATGGCTAAGGCCCGGGATCTGAAAGGGGAGCGCGGCAATGTGATCGCGGTGATCGGCGATGGCTCCCTCTCCGGCGGAGAGGCGCTGGAGGCGCTGGATTTTGCGGCAGAGCTGCACGGGAACTTCATTATCGTGGTCAATGACAACGATATGTCCATTGCCGAGAACCACGGCGGACTTTATCAGAATCTGAAGCTGCTGCGGGAGACCAGGGGGCAGGCGGAATGCAACTTTTTCCGGGCAATGGGACTGGATTACGTCTTTGTGGGCGATGGCAACGACACTTCGGAGCTGATCAGCGCCTTCCGCCGGGTCAAGGACAGTATGCATCCTGTGGTCGTTCACATCTGTACCCTGAAGGGCAAGGGCTATGCCCCTGCGGAACAGCACAAAGAGGAGTGGCATTACTGTGCACCCTTTGATATTGAGACTGGAAAGCCCCTCTATGAGGATGATTCCGAGGACTATTCCAGCGTGACCGCGGACTATCTGCTGAAGAAGATGCAGCAGGACAAGTCTGTGGTGGCCATTACTTCTGCCACCCCAACCGTGCTGGGCTTCACGGCGGACAAGCGTGCCGAGGCGGGTCCTCAATTCGTGGATGTGGGCATTGCGGAGGAGAATGCAGTGGCGCTGGCCAGCGGCATTGCGGCCAACGGCGGCAAGCCGGTTTACGGTGTTTACAGTACTTTTGTCCAGCGCACCTTTGACCAGGTCTCTCAGGATCTGTGCATCAATAACAGTCCGGCGACTATCGTCACCTTCTGGGGTTCCGTCTACGGCATGAATGATGTGACCCACCTCGGTTTGCAGGATATTCCTATGCTGTCCAATATTCCAAATCTGGTCTATTTGGCCCCCACTACAAAAGAGGAATATCTGGCCATGCTGGATTGGAGCATCGAGCAGACGGAACACCCGGTGGCGATCAAACTGCCCGGCGGCCCCATGATCTCCGACGGCAGACAGGTGACGAAAGACTTTGGCCGGCTGAACCGGTATGAAGTCACTCAGCAGGGAAGCCGGGTGGCGGTGATCGGCCTGGGTACCTTTTACGGCCTGGGACGGCAGGCAGCGGCTCTTATCGCGGAGCACATCGGCGTTCAGCCTACTGTCATCAATCCGTATTATATTACCGGATTGGATGAGGCTTTGCTGGAAGAACTGAAGCGTGAGCATGAGGTGGTCATCACGCTGGAGGACGGCATCCTGGATGGCGGATTTGGGGAGAAAATTGCCCGCTTCTATGGTGCGTCCGCCATTAAGACTCTGAATTATGGCTTGAAGAAGGAGTTTCTTGATCGCTACGATGTGGACGAAGTGCTGCGAGAGAACCATCTGACGGCGGAGCAGATCGCCGCAGATGTGGTGGCTCTGCTGTAATATGAATGAATTGCGTTTCCGAGAGCCGATTTGTTTCAATCGGCTCCCGGAAAAAGAAAATAAAAAATAACCCCATGAAGGGGTTGACAATATGGGAAAGTAATGTTATAGTATACAGGCACTTGAGGGAAAGTCTCTTGTGAGCCTCAATATCGCGGGGTAGAGCAGTTCGGTAGCTCGTCGGGCTCATAACCCGGAGGTCGCAGGTTCAAATCCTGTCCTCGCAACCATGATAAAGCCTAGATTCGCTCGAATCTAGGCTTTTTTCGTTACTTTT
>CALEQS010000259.1 GCA_937907975.1 uncultured Clostridia bacterium
GCCCAGCGGGAGCGCTATCGCCGCCTGCTGGCCCAGTGCGATCTGGAGACCATGGTACAGCACTCCTATACCCCGGGCTGTATGCTGCGGCGCAACTATTACATGGTGGAGCGCTCCAGTCTGCTCATCGCCCTCTATGACGGCACGCCCGGCGGTGGCACCTGCAATACGATGCTCTATGCGATCCGCCGCGCACTGGACGTGATCCAGCTGGATCCGGCACAGTTTTGATATTCGCTCAAAAATGCCTTCATTTTGAACGCGTGTCGAGCTTTTCAATACACTCAAGGGACGGGCCTCGGCCTGTCCCGCTTTTTGCTTTTGACCGTTTTTTCGCCGGTGCATAGAATGGCTTAGCCGACGAGAAAAGGACGGTGTGATCTATATTGAAACGCGAATACTATTTTTGGGTGGTCGGCGGTGATCTGCGGCAGGTCAGGCTGGCCCAGCTGCTGCAAATGGATGGACATACGGTGCAGACCTATGCCATGGAGCACCGGGAGACAAAGGAAGCGCTGAGCGGTTCAGACACCCTGAATGGCATTGAGCAGTGCGACTGCGTGATCCTGCCTCTACCTGCGGCGGGGGAGGGCGGCATTCTGAATGCTCCGCTGTCTGACCGCAAAGTACCGCTCAGCGCCGTTGCAGAGCGGCTGAAACCGGGCCAGTTCCTGTGCGGCGGCAGGCTGGGCGCGGAATTTGTGCGCACAGCCGGCGAAAAGGGCTGTCGTGTTTACGATTATTTTGAGCGGGAGGAGCTGGCCATCAAAAACGCGGTGCCCACAGTGGAGGGGGCCATTCAGATCGCCATGGAGGAGCTGCCAACAACGCTGTTTGGCTCCCGGGTGCTGGTCATTGGCTATGGCCGTATCGGCCGTCTGCTGGCCCACCGGCTCAAGGGCCTTGGGGCCCGGGTGACGGTGTCCGCCCGCAGCTTTCGGGACCTGGCGTGGATCGAAGCCTATGGATACTGCGCGGAGCATACGGATCAGCTGACGGGCTGGCTGTGCAGCTATGACCTCATCATCAACACGGTTCCGGCGCAGGTGCTTGGTGAAGCGGCATTGGAGGATATGTCACCGGACTGCCTTATTATTGATCTGGCCAGCCGCCCTGGCGGAGTGGACTTTGAATCTGCTGCAGCGCTGGGGCTCAAGGTGATCTGGGCGCTGTCCCTGCCCGGCAAGGTCGCCCCGCTGAGTTCGGGGCAGATCATCCGGGATACGGTCTATCATATTTTGCAGGAGGCGGAGCCATGACGCTGGCGGAGGCACGGGTGGGGTTCGCAGTCTGCGGCTCCTATTGTACATTCTCGCAGGTGTTCCCGGTGTTGGAGCAGCTCACGGAGCAGTGCCTGTCCATACAGACCATTTTCTCGGAGCGCGCCGCCCAGATGAACACCCGCTTTGGACTGGCGGCGGAGTTCCTTGCACGGGCGGAACAGTATACCGGCTGCGCTCCGATCCTGACGATCCGGGACGCGGAGCCCATCGGGCCGAAAAAGCTGCTGGATGTGCTCATCATCGCGCCCTGTACCGGCAATACGCTGGCTAAACTGGCGGCGGGGATCACGGACTCCAGCGTCACCATGGCGGCCAAGGCTCATCTGCGCAATGGCCGCCCGCTGGTGATCGCGCCCTCCACCAATGACGGACTGACGACCTCTCTGCGCAATCTGGGGGAGCTGGCGGTGCGGAAAAATGTCTATCTGGTGCCCTTCCGGCAGGATGATCCGGTCAAAAAACCGGCGTCGCTGGTGGCAGATATGGCCCTGATCCCATCGGCGGCACAGGCGGCACTGGAAGGACGTCAGCTCCAGCCTGTTCTCCTGGCACCGAACACTTGAATGACAAGCTGGCAGAGTTCCTGATCTGCCAGCTTGTTTCTGTTTGCTCTTAAATGTGAACATATGTTCAAGACAATGCGTAGAATCAACGGAAAAGCATTGTCTGCATCGCGCGATACTGGTAAAGTGAAGAAAGAAAAAGAAAATACCGCTCTGAAAAAGATGAGCAGCTCATGTTTCTGCAACCTACTTTGCGGCGGCAAGAGCGTATGTTAGTATGGGCGCATCCAGCAATGAGAAGGGAAGTAAATGATATGAATACGAAGGAATTGGAGATCAAGGTATGCCAGTGGGCGGTCAAAGCCTGCCAGACCGGCCTGTTCGAGGGCACCTGCGGCAATCTGAGTGCCTATGACCGGGAGCAGAATTTTGTGGTCATCACGCCCTCCGGCCTGCCCTACGATCAGTACACCCCTGAGGATATGGTGGTCATTGACCTTGAGGGCAATGTGCTGGAGGGGAAGCATAAGCCGTCTTCTGAGTGGATCATGCACACCATGGTCTACAAGGAAAAGCCTGAGGTGAACGCGGCTCTGCACACCCATTCCCCCTATGCCAGTTCCTTTGCGGTGCGCAACGAGGGGGTGCCCTGCATTCTGGTGGAGATGGTGCCCACCATCGGCGGCGACATCCCGCTGGCCAAGTTCGGCATGCCCGGCACGGACGAGGTAGGCCGGGAAGCGGTCAAGGCCCTGAAGGGCCGGGGCGGCTGTCTGCTGGCCAATCATGGTGTGCTGGCCGTGGGCGCTGACCTGGGCCAAGCTTTCGACCGGGCGGGCTATATTGAGAACGCCGCCAAGATCTGCGCGCTGGCCCAGAGCAGCGGCACGGCAG
>CALEQS010000260.1 GCA_937907975.1 uncultured Clostridia bacterium
AGGACAAGAAGAAGTCCACTGCGAAAAAGGCGGCGGCCGAAAAGACCACCGCAAAGAAAACTACCACAAAAAAGACCACCGCAGCAAAGAAAACGACGACTAAAAAGACTGCGGCCGCGAAGAAGACCACTGCAAAAAAGACTACCGCCAAGAAGAAGGCTGACACCACCGAGGAGGCTTGAGCATGGAAAAAGTAAAAGTCATCGGTGCAGGTCTGGCCGGATGTGAGGCCGCGTGGCAGCTGGCCCAGCGAGGCATTCCGGTGGAGCTCTATGAGATGAAGCCCCAGAAGATGACCCCCGCCCACCACAGCGGCGACTTTGCCGAGCTGGTGTGCTCCAACTCCCTGCGCAGTGACCAGCTGGAAAATGCGGTCGGTCTGCTGAAGGAGGAGCTCCGGCGCATGGGCTCTCTCATCATGGAGTGCGCCGACGCGCACCGGGTGCCCGCCGGCGGCGCGCTGGCAGTGGATCGCTTCGGCTTCTCCTCCGCTGTGACGGAGAAGATCCGCAGTCATCCCAACATCACCGTCATTGAGGAGGAGGTCTCCACCATTCCCGGGGAGGGCAATGTGATCGTGGCCTCCGGCCCTCTGACCAGCGACGCGCTGAGTGAGGACATCGCCCGGCATTTCCCCGGTGAGGAGTACCTCCACTTCTTTGACGCCGCCGCCCCCATCGTCGCCTTTGAGAGCATCGACATGGACAAGGCGTGGTTTGCCTCCCGGTATGACCGGGGCACACCGGACTATATCAACTGCCCCATGACCCAGGAGGAATACGACCGCTTCTGGACGGAGCTAACCCAGGCCAAGCAGGCCCAGCTCCACGAGTTCGACGATGGCAGTGTGTTTGAGGGCTGTATGCCTGTGGAGGTCATGGCCCGCCGGGGCCGGGACACCCTGTGCTATGGCCCGCTGAAGCCGGTGGGTCTGCCCGACCCACGCACCGGCAGGGAGCCCTTCGCGGTGGTTCAACTGCGCAAGGACAACGCCGCCGGAAGCATTTTCAACATTGTCGGCTTCCAGACCCATCTGACCTTCCCGGAGCAGAAGCGGGTGTTCTCCATGATCCCCGGTCTGGAACACGCGGAATTTGTCCGCTATGGCGTCATGCACCGCAACACCTATCTCCACTCCCCCGGCATTCTGAACCACTACTATCAGGTGAAGAACGAGCCCCGGCTCTGCTTTGCCGGGCAGATGACCGGCGTGGAAGGTTATGTGGAGTCCACCGCCTCCGGTCTGGTGGCCGCTGTAGAGCTGGCTCATCGGCTGCTGGGCGAAGCACCGGTCGATTTCCCCCGGGAGGCGGCGATGGGCGCACTGGCTCATTACGTCAGCGACTCTACTGTGGTCAATTTCCAACCTATGAATGTCAATTTTGGAATTATCCCGCCCCTGGGCTACAAGGTCAAGGGCAAGCGCAACAAGAACGCCGCCCTGTCCCAGCGCGCGCTGGAGGCACTGGAGGCGGCCATCCATCCCAAGCAGATCAAATCAGAAGTGAGTACTCATGAAGATAATCATTGATGCAATGGGTGGCGACCTCGCTCCCCAGGCTCCGGTGCGCGGCGGACTTCAGGCGGCGAAGGAATTCGGCGTGGAAGTGCTGTTCACCGGAAACGAGGCTGCCATCCGCCATGTAATGAAGCAGGACGGCTATGACGAACTGCCCGCCGGGGTGGAGATCGTGAACTGCACAGAAGTGGTGGACAACTGCGATGATCCCTCCATCGTCTGGCGCAAAAAGCCAGACTCCTCCATGACCGTCGGCCTGAAGCTGCTGAAGGCCAGCCGCGGAAACGCCTTTATCTCCGCCGGAAGCACCGGCGCTCTGCTCAGCGGGGCAACTCTGCTGGTGCGGCGCATCCGGGGCGTCAAGCGGGCCGCCGTGGCTCCCAGTCTGCCCACGGGCCATGGCCGGGCCGTACTGATCGACGCCGGTGCCAACAGCGAATGCACAGTGGAACAACTGGTGCAGTTCGCCGTGATGGGCGCCCACTATGCCGAGCTGGTGCTGGGCATCAAAAACCCGAAAGTCGGCCTGCTGAACATCGGCGCGGAACCCAGCAAGGGCACCGAGCTCTATCAGGAGACCTGGAAGCGGCTCGAACAGCTGAAGCAGGAGCAGAAGCTCAACTTTGTCGGCAATGTGGAGGGCCGCAACGCGGTGGAGGGCGACGCCGACGTCATCGTGGCGGACGGTTTCACCGGCAACATCTTCCTGAAAACCATGGAGGGCACCGCCGGATACATCACCAAGGAGATCAAGCGGCTTTTCCTGAAGAATACCCGCACCAAAGCCGCCGCCCTGATGGTCAAGGGCGAGATCGCCGATTTCCGCCGCAAATTTGACTACCGTGAGGTGGGCGGCACCGCTCTGCTGGGCATTGCCAAGCCGGTCATCAAGGCCCACGGCTCCTCCGACGCCTTCGCCTTCCGCTCCGCCGTCAAGCAGGCGGTCAGCTATGCAGAGGGCCGGGTCACACAGCGAATCGAATCACAGCTTGCCGCAGAGGCAGCTGTTCAAACCACACTAAAAGAGGTCGAGTGAATATGCAGACACTGGAAGAAAGACTGGGCTATCATTTTCAGAACATCGCCCTGTTGGAGAACGCACTGACCCACAGCTCCTACGCCAACGAACACAAGGCCGCCGGGCTGGAGAGCAATGAGCGGCTGGAGTTTTTGGGCGACTCCGTGCTGGGCATGGTCGTGGCAGACTATCTCTACCGCAACTGCCCCACTTTGCCCGAAGGCGATCTGACCCGGCTCCGCGCCGGTCTGGTCTGTGAAGGCAATCTGGTCGTGGTGGCCAGGGAGCTGGATCTGGGCAGCTATCTGAAGCTGGGCAAGGGTGAGGAGCTGGGCGGCGGACGCCACCGCCCCTCCATTCAGGCTGACGCGGTGGAGTCCGTGCTGGCGGCAGTCTATCTGGACGGCGGCATCAGTGCCGCCCGCCGTCTGATCCAGCACTTTATTCTCGATCACATCTCCCGTGTGCACGACGCGGCCAAG
>CALEQS010000261.1 GCA_937907975.1 uncultured Clostridia bacterium
CTTGAAAATCAAGGAAAATCGAAGGAGAATGAGTATATATGAAATTAGGTATCGTGGGCCTTCCCAACGTGGGAAAGAGCACCCTGTTCAACGCCATTACTTCCACCAAGAATGCCCAGGCGGCCAACTACCCCTTCTGCACCATCGAGCCCAACAGCGGCATCGTGGCGGTGCCGGACGAGCGGCTGGACAAGCTGGCTGAGGTGTGGGACACCGACAAAAAGACCCCCGCCGTGGTGGAGTTCGTGGACATCGCCGGTCTGGTGAAGGGCGCCAGCCAGGGCGCCGGCCTGGGCAACAAGTTCCTCGGCCACATCCGGGAGTGTGACGCCATCGTCCATGTGGTGCGCTGCTTTGACGACGACAACATCATCCACGTTGTGGAGGACGCCACCAAGCCGGTGGCCGTCGACCCTGAGGGCGACATGGACTGCATCGACACCGAGCTGATCCTCGCCGATCTGGAGATAGTGCAGAACCGAGTGGCCCGCATCACCAAGACCGCCAAGAGCGGCAACAAGACCGCCGCCGCTGAGCTGGCCTGGCTCAAGGAGCTGGAGGCCCATCTGGGTGAAGGCAAGAGCGCCCGCACCTTCGCCTTTGACGAGGGCGACGAGGCGCAGAAGCTGGTGCGCAGGGAAATGGGTCTGCTGTCCGCCAAGCCCATCATCTACGCCTGCAATATGGATGATGACGGCGTGGCCGCCCCCGAGGGCAACAAGTATTACGGCATCGTCAAGGCCCGCGCCGCTGCCGAGGGCGCAGAGGTCATTCCGATCTGCGCCAAGACCGAGGAGGATCTGGCCGAGATGGACGCCGAGGACCGGGCCATGTTTATGGAGGATCTGGGCCTGACCGAGTCCGGCCTGGACCGGCTCATCCGGGCCAGCTATTCTCTGCTGGGCCTCATCAGCTTCCTGACCGATGGCAAGAAGGAGTGCCGCGCCTGGACGATCACCAAGGGCACCAAGGCGCCTCAGGCCGCAGGCAAGATCCACTCCGACTTCGAGCGCGGCTTCATCCGCGCCCAGGTCATCGCCTATGACACGCTGGCCGAGTGCGGCTTCGACTATGCCGCCGTCAAGGCCAAGGGCGCTCAGCGCACCGAGGGCAAGGACTACATCGTTAACGACGGCGACATCATCGAGTTCCTGTTCAACGTCTGACAACTCTCAGAAATGCAAGCATTTCTGAGAAGGGATGCCCACCGCGGCGCGCACTGCGTTGGCACAAGCTCCATATCACTCGTTCTGCCCGCAGAACTCATTCATTCCGCTATGCCGCCTTACCCAGTAACTCGCACACTTGCTGGGCTGAGAAGAGTTTTTCCCGAGGTACACGCCCCGGAAAAACTTGATCTCACTTTATTCCGTCATCTCTGGATGACGGGACTCTACGAGGCGCTTGCAATGCAGACTTTACTTTTTCGGCAGACTAAAGCGGCCCGAACTGATCGGTTCGGGCCGCTTTTTATCAATCTTTCAGCAAGAATCCCGCCTCATCCAGCTGGCGGCACACCCGCTGGTAGGCCTCCTCACCGGGACAGAGGAGCCGGTGGAGGTGGATGCCGCCGGTCAGGTCACTGAGGGGCCGGGCGGCGCCGGAACGGGAGCGGTTGAGGAACTGCTCCACGTCATAGCGGGAGGAGAGCTGGAGCTGGCCCACCAGCTGGCCATAGACCGGGTGCTCCACCACCACATCAAGCACGGTGCAGCCGTTGTCCACGCAGATCTGAAGCTCCCGCTCCATCTCCTGTGTGGTATGGCGGACGGCCACAGTGTGGAGCTCCCCCGCATTCTCCCGGTCCAGAAGATAGCCCCGGGGAGTGGCGGAGATGGGCTCACCCCCGGCCCGCAGGAGGGCGATGTCCCCCACGATGATCTGTCGGCTGACTCCGTGCTCTTTGGCCAGCGCCGTGGCGCTCACCGGGCCGTTTTCGTGCTTGAGCCGGGTCAGGATCGCACTTCTCCGCTCCTTAGCGTTCATGTCTCGTCACCTCAATTTTTCTGTGTCCAGTCAGTATAGCATATGACAAGACAGATGGCAAGAGCAGCCAGCCGCCCCTTGACATTTCGTTGCTTTTTGGTAAGATTGGCGTGTAACCCGTTACCCCATAAGAAAGAGGGAGATACTATGACACGGGAGGAAGCCTTTGAATTTCTTGACCGCACCGCCCGGGGGATCGCCGAGACTTTCGGTTCCTCCTGTGAGACGCTGGTGCAGGACATGGGGCTGGACAGCCACCCGGTGCTGGCCATCTACAACGGCCACGTCTCCGGCCGGAGCGTGGGCTCCACAGTGGACATTCTGGGCAGCAGCCGCGCCATTGACGACGAGGCACGGAAGGTGGACTTTGTCAACCTGTACGCCACCACTCCCAGCGGCCAGCAGATCAAATCCTCCACCTTCCATCTGATCGGCGAGGACTACGACCTGGCGCTGGGCATCAACTATGACTTCACGTCACTGGTGTTCGCCAACCGGGTGCTGCTGGATCTGATGAGCGCCGACGCCGACCTGCAGAGCGCCATGTGGCGGGGCGGCGAGGATCGGCTGGGCGAGCTGTTCGACGAGTGCCTGGCCGCCATCGGCAAGCCGGTGAGCGCCCTCAATAAGGCTGACCGCCTGCGGCTCATCGCCCTGCTGGACCAGAAGGCGGCGTTCTCCTTCCGTAAGAGCGTGCCCTATGTCTCCCAGCGGCTGGGGGTCAGCCGCTACACCGTCTACAAATATCTGAATGAAAATTCCGCACGAAAAGAGGAAACCGAACATGACAGTGAATGAACGCATTGAGGCGTGGTTTGCAGGCCGCGAGGATGAGTATGTCTCCGCCCTGACACCTCTGATCGCCATTGATTCCACCACCGGCACCCCGGAGCCCGGCAAGCCCTTCGGCCCCGGTCCGGCCAGGGCGCTGGACGCCGCGCTGGAGCTGGCCCGGAAGTGGGGGCTGACCACCGGCGGGGACGAGGGCTATGTGGGCACGGTCGACCTGAACGACAAGACCGATCAGCTCCACATTCTGGCCCATCTGGACGTGGTGGGCATTGGCGACGGCTGGGACACCGACCCGTTCACGCTGGTGCGCGACGGCGACCTGATCTATGGCCGGGGCACCGACGACGACAAGGGCCCCGCCGTGGCCGCGATGATGGCCATGCGCTGCGTGAAGGAGCTGGGCCTGCCCCTGAGCAAAAATGTCAAGCTGGTGCTGGGCACTGACGAGGA
>CALEQS010000262.1 GCA_937907975.1 uncultured Clostridia bacterium
TGGAGAGGCTGAGAGCGGAGATCGCCGCGCTGGACGAAAAAGAGCCGAAGAACATGAACAGCGAGGCCTATGAGACCTGGGCCGACCGCCACGAGGAGCTGGAGGATCAGGTGGATGAGATCCTCGAGCTGCTGGAGGACGAATAAGACGCACAAATGCCCGCCGTCAGGCGGGCATTTCACAGTTTGTCGAAAAAGTAAAGTCGGCATTGTCTGTGTGCAAGAGCCTCGCAGAGTTCCGTCATCCGCAGATGACGGAATAAAGTCAGATCTGTTTTTTTCGGGGGCGTGTACCTCGAAAAAAACACTTCTCGGCCCAGCAAGTGAGCGAGCAAAGCGAGTGCGCGCCGCGGGCTGCATCTTTTCGAAGAAATGCTTGCATTTCTGAGAGAGTGTGTCGAATTTTTCGACACACTCGAAATGCCCGCCGCCAGGCGGGCATTTGTGCGCTTAAAGGGGGAGCAGATCCCAGACAATGGGGATCAATAGGGACGGGAGCATATTGCCTACCGGGAACTTCTTACCGAAGGCGATGTTGATGCCGACGCAGAAGATGAGGGCGGAGCCCACCAGTGAGAGCTGGGAGATCAGCGCGTCTCCGATGAATGCGCCGCAGAAGTGGGCAATCAGCGTGATGGCCCCCTGATAGACGAAGATGGGCAGTGCCGAGCAGGCGGCGCCCAGCCCATAGGTGGAGGCCATGACCACCACGATGACCAGATCGAGCACCGCTTTTGCGGTGAGCAGGGAGTGGTCCCCGGTCAGTCCGTCCTGAATGGAGCCGACGATGGCCATGGCGCCGATGCAGATGATGAGGGTAGTGTTGACGAAACCGTCCACAAAGCCGCTGTCATTCTTGCGCCGCAGCAGCTTCCGCAGGGCATCCCCCGCCTGCTCCATCCGCCGCTCCACGTCGATGAGACAGCCCAGCAGACTGCCCAGCACCAGCGAGAAGATGAGCAGCATGGTGCCCCGGGTCTCCAGCGTACCGTCGGAGACGGTGAACATCCGCTGAAGCGTCCCGGCAATGCCGATGAAGATGACCGCCACGCCGCTGGCCTGCATTAAAATATCCTGTAAATTCTGGCGCAGCCCCCGTTTGCAGACCATGCCGATGAGCCCGCCCGCCAGGACGGCCCCGGTGTTGATAAGTGTGCCAAGTCCGATCATAGGTTTTTCGTGTTCCGTTCGTTGTATGAATTTTGGCGGTTTGACAGAATTTCGCCGCCCGCGGGCGGCGAAATAAATTGCATTTTCTTTATGATCTCTGAGAAAACCTCAGTTTCTCAGAGAACCTTCGTTGCGTGCCGTGTCACATGGCAACCCAGATTGACGCAGCAGGGCAGACCGGCGATGTGGGTGGGGTAGGCGTTGATGGCCACCGCCAGCGCGGTGGTCTGGCCGCCCAGACCCTGAGGGCCGATGCCCAGCCGGTTGATCTTCTCCAGAATGCGCGCCTCCATCTCGGCGTAGAAGGGATCTTCGTTGTGCTGATCCACCGGGCGGAGCAGGGCTTTTTTGGCCAGAATGGCGCACAGCTCCGCGTCGCCGCCCAGACCGACGCCCACCACCACCGGCGGACAGGGGTTGCTTCCGGCCTCGGACACCGCCTGCACGATGGTGTCCTCAATGACCTCCTGAGTGACGGAGGGCTTGAGCATATGCAGGGAGGTCATGTTCTCGCTGCCGAAGCC
This sequence comes from uncultured Clostridia bacterium, assembly GCA_937907975.1. Taxonomy (GTDB): domain Bacteria; phylum Bacillota; class Clostridia; order Oscillospirales; family Oscillospiraceae; genus UMGS1766. The sequence continues at coordinate 1,694 of CALEQS010000262.1, forward strand.
CTTGGGGGCCATGGTGATGGTGAGCTGATCTCCCTCCACCAGTTCCACATGGAGCACGGCGGGGGTGTTGTCGTCGGTGTTCACCCGGCGGATGGGGTCGCGTACCACGCTCTTGCGCAGAAAGCCCTCGGTGTAGCCCGTGGAAACGCCCTCATTCACAGCGTCCCGGAGCAGGCCGCCGGTGATGTGGGCATCCTGCCCCAGCTGGCAGAACACCACGGCCATGCCGGTGTCCTGACAGATGGGGAGCTGCTTCTCCCCGGCGAAGGTGTAGTTCTCCACCAGATCGCCCAGAATGGAGCGGCCCACCGGGGAGGGCTCGACCTGCTCCGCCTTGACAATGGCGTCTTTGATGTCACAGGGCAGGGCACAGTTGGCCTCGATGCACAGATCGCGCACGGCGGAAACGATGGCTTCATATGTAATTTCACGCATGATCGTTAACCCTCCAGAGAGATAAAGTGAGGTTTGCGGTTCTCAAAAGCGGTCACATAGCGGAAGCCGATCTCCCGCAGCATCTCATAGACCCCCAAAATGTGGGTGCCCACATATTCCGGGGAGTGGGCATCGCTGCCCACGGTGACGATCTCGCCGCCCAGTTCCCTGTAGGTGGACATCAGCTCAAAATAGTCCTGACGGATGCGTCCCGACCAGTTCTTGGTGTTGACCTCAAGGCCCCGGCCCTTTTCGATGATGATCTTCAGGATCTCACGGATCTGATCCTGATAGCGATCCAGGCTCACATTCTGACCGTCCCGGTCACGCATATATCGCATGGGGTAGGGGATGTGGCCGAAGGTGTCAAACTTTCCCCACTGGACGCTCTGGAGCATGGTGTGGAAATAGTCGTCCAGATGGACATAGCAGGTGGCGGCGTCCTTATAAGTGAAGTCGTAAAAGTCCAGCCGTCCGGCGGCAATGCTCAGATTGTGGACGGAGCAGATCACCTGATCCAGTCCCGGTTCCCGCTGCACCCGCTCGGCTGCCTCAAAGTCAGTGGGCACGTTGCCGATCTCGATGCCGTAATGGATCTTTACCTTGTCGCCGCATTCCGCCAGCGCCAGCTTCTGCTGCTCGCGGGCAGGGGCCCAGTCGTAATTGGGGTTATAGCTGCCGTCAATATCCAGAATATCAAAGTGATCGGTGAAGCAGATCTCGCTCACGCCGTGGGCCACGGCTCCCCGGGCCATGTCCGCGCGGGGGGAGTCGCTGTCCCGGGAGACGATGGAGTGCATATGGCTGTCTGCAAAGTACATGGAAACACTTCCTGTCTAATCAGAGAATTCCTTATCAGTATACCACAGATTCCCCGCCGTGCCACACTTTCTTTTGTTAAAGCAGCAGAATTTTCCGGCCTGAAAATGGGCTTTGGCACATTGCCGGAGCAGTCGTTTTATTTTTTTGTCATATTTTGTGAAAAATTGAAATTAAATTGACATAACTTCCGCTGGCGTGTATAATTATCCCTGTATATTGGAACTGATGACAAATCGCAAATACGAGGTATCCATATGATTCGTTTCAACAACGTAAGAAAGACATATCCCAACGGGACACAGGCATTGAAGGGGCTCTCCTTCGAGCTGAAGGACGGCGAGTTTGCCTTTCTGGTCGGCCCCTCCGGCGCGGGCAAGAGCACGATCCTCAGCCTGCTGACCGCCGAGGAGCCCATCACTGGCGGCAGCCTGATGGTGAACGGTTACAACCTGAACACCATCCGTCCCCGGCAGGTGCCCTATCTGCGCCGCAGCCTGGGCATCGTGTTTCAGGATTTCCGCCTGATCCCGAAAAAGACGGTGTACGAGAACATGGCCTTCGCCATGCGGGTCGTGGGCGCATCCACCCGGGAGATGAAGCGCCGCATTCCCTATGTGCTGGATCTGGTCGGCCTGGCGGGCAAGGAGAACAATATGCCCGGCGAGCTGTCCGGCGGTGAGCAGCAGCGCGTGGCCATTGCCCGGGCGCTGGTGAACAACCCCAGCACCATCATTGCCGACGAGCCGACCGGTAACCTTGACCCGGACCGGTCGATGGAGATCATGTCCCTGCTGGAGCGCATCAATGCGCTGGGCACCACCATGCTGGTGGTCACCCATGAAAAGGGGCTGGTCAATCATTTCAACAAGCGCGTGATCCATATCGAGGACGGTGTGGTCGCCAGCGACGAGGAGGACGGTTTTTACATCTATGGAGACGACAACAAAGAGACAGGCACCGAGACGGCGGAAACACAAGAGCAATAATTTCCGCTACTACGTCAGAGAGGGCTTCAAGGGCCTGTTCAGTCACGGCTTTATGTCCGCCGCCGCGATCATCATCATCGCCGCCTGCCTGCTGATCACCGGCAGCTTTTCTCTGGTGGCGGTCAACATCGAATACAACCTGAGCAAGCTCATGGAGGAGAATGAGTTCCTGGCCTATGTGGAGGATGATTACACCGAGGAGCAGGCCCAGGCGCTTCAGAGCCAGATCGAGTCCATCGACAATGTGGCTACGGTCACATTTATTTCACGTCAGGAGGCAAAGGACAGCTACCTCTCCGATATTGGAGCGGACAACGACCTTTACAGCTCCCTGCCTGACAATGTGCTGCGGGACCGCTATTCCATCAGCGTGACTGACATCAGCAAACTTTCCGACACCATCGCCAGTGTGCGGCAGGTGGAGGGCATCGCCGACATCTCCGCCGCGCTGGATGTGGCCAACGGCTTTATCACGGTGCGCAATGTGGTGACGCTCGTCAGCATTGCTCTGGTGGCCATTCTGCTGGTCATCTCCCTGTTCATCGTGTCCAACGCCATCAAGCTGGCCACCCTGTCCCGTCAGGAGGAGATCGGCATTATGAAGATGTGCGGCGCGACCAACGGCTTTATCCGTATGCCCTTCGTGTTTGAGGGCATCGTGCTGGGCCTTGCCAGTGCCATCATCGGCTTTGCCTGCCAGTGGGGCATCTATGAACTGCTCATCAACGCCATTCAGAGTGCCAGCCGGATGCAGCTGGTCAGCATCGTGCCCTTCGTTCATCTGGCTCCCATCGTGGGTGCCTGTTTCGCGGGCGTGGGCCTGATCGTCGGCGTCTGCGGCAGTCTGTTCACCATCCGCAAGTACCTGCAGGTCTGATGTGAAGGGGACAATATGAGCAGCAATAAAAAGAAAAACAACAAATACGGCTGGGACTGCCGCCGCATTGCGGTGGCAGTCGTCGCCGGTGCGATGGCTCTGCTTTTGCTGGTGCCCATTGCCATGCAGGCACTGAGCCTTGCGTTGACCTGAGAGGAGCGCGGTACCAATGAAAAAGAAACACCAGTTTTCCATGCGGCGTATGCTGGCCGGTTCTCTCGGCGTTTTGACGGCACTGGCACTGACTTTTGGCCCGGCATCCACCGCCTTTGCGGCCAGCACAGACAAGCTGGACAGCCTGAAGTCTCAGGCGTCCCAGTTGAATGAGCAGGGCTCTTCCCTGAAAAAGCAGCTCAGCGGCCTTCAGAACGAGGCCGATGCCAAGCTGGAGGAGAAGGCTGTGCTGGAACAGCAGATCTCCGTGCTCTCCGCTCAGATCGTCAACACCCAGGCACTGATCGCGGAGTATGACACCCAGATCGCAGACAAGCAGGTGGAGTTGGAGGACGCCCAGCAGAAGGCCGATGAATACTACCAGATTTTCCTCGCCCGATTCCGGGATCTGGAGGAGCAGGGCAGTGTGAGCTACTGGAGCATCCTGTTCGACGCGGCCAGCTTCTCTGATCTGCTGGACCGCATCTCCTTTATCGGCGATGTGGTGCGATATGACAACCAGGTCGTCGACCAGCTGCAGGCCGCCCGTCAGGCTGTGGCCAACGCCAAGTCTGAGCTGGAGACCAACCAGGCGGAGCAGGTGCAGGCCAAGGCCGACCTGGAGAGCCAGCAGTCTGAGCTGAGCGAGGACGAGGCCGCCGTGAATGCGGCCATTGCCGAGATCAACAGCCAGGCAGACGTCTATCAGGGTCAGCTGGAGGAGATCGAGTCCCAGGCTGATGCGCTGGATGACCAGATCGCCGCCGCCCAGAAGGAATATGAGGCGCAGGTCGCGGCCGAAAAGGCTGCTGCTGAAAAGGCGGCAGCAGAAAAGGCTGCCGCCGAGAAGGCCGCTCAGGAGGCTGCGAATAATAACAAAAACAACAGCTCCAGCAGCAGTTCCAATAGCGGAAGCTCCAGCAGCGGCTCCGGCCGGATCAGCATGGTGTGGCCCTGCGCCAGCACCCGCATCACCTCCAATTTCGGCTACCGCAACAGCCCCACCGCCGGTGCTTCTACCTATCATAAGGGCATCGACATCGGCGCGTCCACCGGCACGGCTATCTACGCCGCCGCCAGCGGCACTGTCACCGAAGCGGGTTACAGCTCTTCCCGCGGCAACTACGTCGTGATCTATCACAGCAATGGTGTCAGCACGGTCTATATGCACTGTAGTGCCCTCTATGTCAGCTCCGGCGACAAGGTGTCCCAGGGTCAGACCATCGCCGCTGTGGGCAGCACAGGCATCTCTACCGGTTCTCATCTGCACTTCGGCGTGATCGAGGACGGTACTTACGTCAATCCGCGCAACTATGTATGACGCTCCGCGTTCATTTGGAAAGGCCTATGGCCTTTCCAAATGAGGGGGATGCATTCAGGGCGGGTCTCGATTTGCTTCGCAAATTGGGTCGGCCCGCCCTGAATGAGAGGAGTCCGCTCCGAGGTACACGCCCTCGGAGCGGACTTTATTTTATTTTCTTTTGCGCTCTGCGGAGCGCAAAACTCGGTGAGACCAGCTCTTTTGCCCTCCGGGCAAAATTCGCGGTGCAGACCTGCGGTGTTCCTATTGCTTTCGGCGGTGTGTAGTCTCACAGAGTTCCGCCCACCGCAGTGGGCGGAATAAAATCAGATAAAATAAAACCCGAGGACATGTGCCTCGGGTTTTATACTGCTCATGCGCGCTGGTGCGACTTTTGCGAAGCAATCGAGTGCCAGCGCGCATGCATCCCCTCTTTCGGAAAGGCCATCGGCCTTTCCGAAAGAAAGTGTAAGCTTAATAGCAGACGCCCTGAGCCAGCATGGCATCGGCAACCTTCAGGAAGCCGGCGATGTTGGCACCGGCCTGGATGTCGCCCTTCATGCCAA
>CALEQS010000263.1 GCA_937907975.1 uncultured Clostridia bacterium
TCTGGCTGTCATAGGCGTAGTAGCTCAGCGTCTTGGCGTCCGGGTGCTTGGGGTCAATGAGCTGATCCACGCCGCCCACTGCCCGGGCCACATTCTCCAGCTCTCTCGGCCCCATGCCGAATCGGGGCAGGTCGATGAACTGAAACTTCACCCGCCGCTCCTGAAAATAGCGCTGGGCCTTCTTCGTGTCAAAGCATTTGTTCTTGCCGTAGATCTGAATGTTCATTTTTCGGACTCCCCCGCGTGAATGGCGGCGTATTTGGCCTGCACTTCCTTCATATTGCCGCAGCTCATCCTGCCCTCGGGGCAGCGGCCGGTGACCACGCAGCTGGGGCCGCTCTGGGCAAACAGGTTGGGGGCCACTGCATATACCAGCCGGTACATCTCCTCTGCCAGCGCCCGGATCTCCCACTGAGCCCGGTTGCAGCAGCGGATGGCAAAGAAATTGTTCAGGCTGCGGGCATTCATCGTGACCACCATCTTGGTCTCACAGGCGTTGGGCAGCACAAAGCGGGCGTCCTCATTGGCCTGCTTCTCCGCCTTGCTGTGGGCCTCCTTCTCGCTGAAGCCCTGGGCGAGGAACTCCGCCTCGTGCTTCTTCGTCAACGATTCGGCGATGGCCAGGTAGTGCGCGCCCTCCTCCCGCATAGCCTTCAGGAACAGCTCCTTGGACGCGGGGTCGGCCTCCACCTCCGGCGGGATCACAAACCGGAAGTCGTCCAGCCGCACATAGCGCTGGCTCTGGACGGAATAGGATGCAATGCGGTGGCGGGTGATCTGCGCCAGCAGAGCCCGGGACACACCCTCGATGGCAAAGGTGAAGCTGGCGTGCTCCGTGGGGCTGGCATGGCCCAGGTTGGACAGCATTTTGAGGAATTTCGCGCTCTTCTCCGGGGTCAGATCCTCCATCAGTTTATCCACACCCACAGCAGAATAACACAGCTTGGCCGCGGCGGCCACCACCCGCTCCGGTTCCGGGGTGTGGGCGATCAGATCAACTTTCAGCATTGTAACTTCCTCCTGCATCAACTATAATAATTAAAGCAATTTTATCATATCCCGCGAGGTAACACAAGAATGGAACTGAAACAGGCCCTGGGCAATACCTGGTATCTGGATGACTGGCAGCTCATCCCCCTCTACAAATTAGACGCGCACCACTGCGTTCTGCTGGACTCCGGACTCTACGAACAGCGTCAGGAGATCGAGGACGCCCTGCAGAGCGCCGGTCTCACGCCGGTGGGCATTCTCGGCACCCATGCCCACAATGACCACTCCTCCAACCACCACTATTTTCAGCAGAAGTATCATCTGCCCGTGGCGCTGTCTCTGGGCGAGGCGGCGGTGTGCTGTACGGCAGAAAACCTGAAAAGTCTCTTTTTCATGGATTCCATGCAGGACTTTCTCTCCAACGAGCGGGTGAGCCATATGGTCGTACAGGCGGACCGCGTCATCCTGCCCCAGGAGAATGAGATCGACTTCTGCGGCGCAGAGTTTGGCATCATCCGCACCCCCGGCCACTCGGCGGACCACATCGCCATCCGCACCCCGGACGATGTGCTCTACCTGGGGGACGCCCTGCTCACCGGAGACGAGCTGAACACCGCCCGCTTCCCCTACCACTTCTGCTTCCAGCGGGCCGTTGAGACCATGCGGACACTGAAAAACATCCCCGCCAAGCGCTATCTCACCGCCCACAAGGGCGTCTACGAGACACTGGGTGATCTGCCCGAGCGGAACATTCGGCTCATCGAGAGCCGGGCGGAGCGCATTTTAAAGCTCATTGACCGCCCGCTCAACCTGAGTGAGCTCAGTCTGCGCGTCTGCGCCGACTTCCACCTGCGCTCCCGCGTCCGGGGCGCCGTGGCCCTCTATGAGCGCAATATCCGCTGTTATCTGGAATATCTACTGGACACCGGCCGGCTGGAGTCTGTCCCCAAGGACGGCATTTTCTATTACCGGCCAAAGGTCTGAGGTCTCCCGCTATCCATTGCGAATTTCGCCAAAAGGGCGAAAGAGCTGGTCTCACCGAGTTCCGCCCACCGCAGTGGGCAGAATAAATTGAAATATCGAAAACGGGTGGAATTTACTTCCACCTGTTTTCTCACATCAGTCCGCAAGTGTGCGAGCGAAGCGAGTGCGCGCCGCGGACTGCATCCCCTCGCAGGAAAGGCCGGGTGCCCGTTGGGCATCCGGCCTTTTTGAGAATTTATTTCCCTACGCAGAACCGCTCAAAGATGCGGTTGGTCACATCATCTTTGACCACCCGGCCTGTGACCTCGCCCAGCGCGTCCAGCGCCAACTCCACATCAGACAGGGTGGCATCCGGGGTCATGCCCCGCTCCATGCCCTCAAACACCGCCTGAAGGCACTCCGAGGCCCGCTGCACCGCCTCCGCCTGACGGCGGGAGGTCAGCAGTTCACCGCTGTCACCACCGCCCTCCGGGAAGCGGCGGCCGATCTCCCGCTCCAGCGCGTCCAGTCCCTCCCCGGTGACGGAGGACAGGGCGATCACACCGGGAATGTCCGGCAGTGTAAACGTGGGTCGGTCCGCTTTAGTGGCCAGCACAATGGTCTGAGGGGCTGACTGCGCCAGTTTCAAAATGGCCTGATCTTCCTCTGTGAGCGGTCCGGAGCCGTCCACCAGCACCAGCGCCAGCTCGGCCCGATCCAGCGCCGCCCGGGAGCGCTCCACGCCGATGCGCTCCACCGTGTCCTCAGTATCGCGCAGACCGGCGGTGTCGATGAGCCGCAGAAGCGTGCCGCCCACCACCGCCTTTTCCTCCACCGTGTCCCGGGTCGTTCCGGGAATGTCAGTGACGATGGCACGGTCATAGCCCAGCAGGGCGTTCAGCAAGCTGGACTTCCCGCCGTTGGGCCGTCCGACGATGGCACAGGGCACACCGTCATAAAGCCGCCGTCCCCGGCAATAGGTGGCGGCCAGCCGGCGCAGTTCCTCCGCCGCACGGCCCACCTGGGCGGTGATCTCCGACTCATCAAAGGGCTCCAGATCCTCGTCGGAGTAATCCAGCACTACGTCAAAATGCGCCATCAGTGTGACCAGTTCATCATAGATCGCGCTGATCTTCCGGCTCATGGCACCGCCCAGCTGGCTGGCGGCGCACCGGGCGGCAGCAGGAGTCTCCGCGTCGATGAGGTCGATGACTGCCTCCGCCTGAGTCAGGTCCATCCGCCCGTTCAGAAACGCACGGCGGGTAAATTCTCCTGCCTTCGCCTGCCGCACGCCCAGCGCGAACAGCGCCTCCAGCGCCGCAGTCAGCACTGCGGGAGAGCCGTGGCACTGCAGCTCTGCCGTGTCCTCGCCGGTATAGCTCCGGGGGGCTTTGGAATAGGTGGCAAGGCACTTATCCAGCACCCGCCCCTGCTCATCCCGGAGCGTACCGTAAACCAATGTCCCCGCAGGGTGGGCACTCAGCTCACCGCCCCCCGCGGGCGTGAAAAGCCGTTCCACGGCACTTAAACTCTCCGGTCCGGAGAGACGGACGATGCCGATGGCGCTCCGGGCAGAGCCGGTGGCAATGGCCGCGATCGTATCTCCCATCACACTCAGCCCCTCATAACGCGGATGGCCTGATGGTTATTTACAATGTGCGCCTTATCCACATCGCCGCCGTACTCACCGTCCAGCGTCCACGCTACCGCTTCTTCGCATTCAAAGGTGATGTCTCCGGACTGGAAGCCGATCACATTGCCGTCCGGCTGTTTGCTGATCAGCGCAGACAGGATGGTATTCAACTCCTCAAGCGTCTGGGGATTCTTGACCAGCATCACCTCAAACAGACCGTCATCCAGCTTGACGTGGGACTTTTTGATGCCCTGGAATCCGCCCACAGAGATGGAATCGGAGACCATGCCATAGATAAAGTCGCCTTCAATGTTCTCCCCATCGTGGGTGACCTTCATATGATAAGGCCGCAGCTGGGTCAGGCTCTTGATGCCGCCCAGCACATAGGCCAGATGGCCCAGCGCATTTTTGGACGCCTGCGGCGTGGCATAGCTCACCTCGGAAAACACGCCGAAGGCCGCCACATAGACAAAGGGCCTGCCGTTGAACGCGCCCATATCGCACGGGCAGGGGCTGCCCTCCACTGCCAGCTGGGCCGCCTTCATCAGGTTTGCGGGCAGCTTGAGGGTCTTGGAAAAATCATTGGTAGTACCTGCCGGGATATAACCCACCGTGTGGATTTTTCCCGGCTTGGACAGCAGCCCGGTGACCACCTCGTTCAGGGTGCCGTCGCCGCCGCAGCAGACGATGTGGTCATACTGATCCCCCAGCTCCGCCGCCGTCTTGGTGGCGTCGCCCCGGAACAGGGTGGGGTGGACGGTCACTTCATAGCCCGCAGTTGCAAAGAGATACACCACATCATGCAGGTGCTGGGCGATCCGCTTTTTCCCCGCATGGGGGTTATAGATGAACAGCAGACGCTTCATGGTAAGATCCTCCTGTGTATGCTTGTTTTTTGTATTATCCTATTTTTGAGGGCAAAAAACAACTAACATTTTGCAAACTTTTCCTCAAATCCTGCCCGCTGAGGGGTTGCAGTTGAAAAAATGAGTGCTATAATTACATTACTTCAATCATTTAAACCAAGCAAATCTTTTACTGGGAGGCATCCTTTATGCTCGACATCAAAATCGAACGTACGAAAACCCCGAAAGCCAAGCCGGCCGATGAGACCAAGCTGGGCTTCGGCAAGATCTTCACTGATCATATGTTCCTGATGGACTACACCGCCGGTGAGGGCTGGCACGATCCCCGCATCGTCCCCTATGCCCCGTTCCAGATGGATCCCGCCTGCGTGGTGTTCCACTATGCGCAGGAGCTGTTTGAGGGTCTGAAGGCCTACCGCACCGCCGCCGGCGACATCCAGCTGTTCCGCCCTGACTGCAACGCTCAGCGCTGCCAGGACTCCAGTGACCGTATGTGCGTGCCCAAGATCCCCGTGGAGGACTTTGTGCAGGCCGTTGAGGCGCTGGTGAATGTGGACCGCGACTGGGTGCCCCACACTGACGGTGCCTCCCTCTACATCCGTCCTTTCGTCATCGCCACCGACGTGGGCCTGGGTGTGCACGCCTCCAAGCACTACACCTTCTGCATCATCTGCTCTCCCTCCGGCGCCTACTATGCCGAGGGTCTGGCTCCCGTACGCATCTACGTTGAAGATCAGTACATCCGCGCCGCGCCCGGCCTGACCGGCTTCACCAAGTGCGGCGGCAACTACGCCGCCTCCATCAAGGCCGGTGAGATGGCTGAGGAGCAGGGCTACGCTCAGGTGCTGTGGCTGGACGGCGTGGAGAAGAA
>CALEQS010000264.1 GCA_937907975.1 uncultured Clostridia bacterium
GTGCCCTGCAAGCTGGTGTATCGGCGTTCGGCACGTTGGAGAGCGCCGGAAACAATGCAGGATCGGCGTTCGGCTGGAATGTGAAGATCGTCCCGCAGGGAGACAACCAGCGCGCCCGTGTCTTCGTGCACAACCCGTCCGGCAGCTTCGGAGGCGCAGATGCGCTTACCGTGGCGGTGCTGGTATTGGGAAAGTGGAAATAAAAAACAGGCCTTCGGGATTCTTCCCGAAGGCCTGTGCCTTTTAAGAATTACCGATTCAGGATCTCCATAAATTCTGTTCCGGTGATCGTTTCCTTTTCAAAGAGGAACTTGGCGAGTTCCTCCAGTTTGCCTTCGTTGGCCTTGAGCAGGTCGAAGGCTTTTTTATGCTGAGTGCGTACCAGCTCAATGACCTTTTCATCCACAGCCCGGGCAGTGGCCTCGCTGCACTGCTGGCGGGTGCCGCCGCCCAGATAGCCGCCGCTGGAGCGCTCAAGGCACACCATGTCGAACTCATCTGTCATGCCGTAGCGGGCGATGATGGAACGGGCCATGCTGGTGGCCTTTTCAATGTCGTTAGATGCCCCCGTGGTCACTTCGTGGAAGTGGACCTCCTCAGCGGCCCGGCCGGCACAGATCGTGGCGATCCGGTTTTCCAGCTGGGTGCGGGTGTACATGACCGGCTCGCTGGTCTCCAGCTGCTGGGCAAAGCCGAGCACACCGGAGGTGCGGGGGAGGATCGTGATCTTCTGCACCGGGGCGGAGTTCGTCTGGAGTGCGGCGGCCAGTGCGTGGCCGATCTCGTGATAGCAGGTGACCCACTTTTCGTGCTCACTCATAATGTCGTTCTTCTTCAGATAACCGACGGAAATGACGTCAATGCTCTCGGCCAGGTCGGTCTGGTTCACCTTGTCCCGGCCCTGGCGCAGGGCGGCCAGCGCGGCTTCGTTGACGATGTTGCGCAGCTCCGCGCCGGAGCACCCGGCAGCCAGACGTGCGATCTCGTTGACATTGATGCCGTCCTCGTGGGCCACCTTGGCGAGATAGTGCTCCAGAATGGACGCGCGGCCCTCCAGATCGGGCAGTTCCACTGGAACCTGGCGGTCAAAGCGTCCGGGCCGCCGCAGGGCGGGATCCAGCAGCTGAGGCTGGTTAGTGGCGGCCAGCACGATGACTTCGCTCTTGTCGTCAAAGCCGTCCAGCTCTGTCAGCAGCTGGATCAGCACCGAGTCGGCGTGGCCGCTTTCGGCCCGGCTGGTGCCGATGGCGTCGATCTCGTCGATAAACACAATGCAGGGGGAGAGCTCCCGGGCCTTCTGGAACAGGGAGCGGACCTTTTCCGCACCGGCCCCCACGAACTTATCTACAAATTCGCTGCCTGAGATGGACAGGAAGGGTACGCCTGCCTCGCCGGCAACGGCCCTGGCCAGCATGGTCTTGCCCGTGCCGGGAGGGCCGTAAAGCAGTGCACTATGGGGAATGGAGGCGCCGATGGCCTGGAACTTGGCCGGGTGCTTCAAAAAGTCCACCAGCTCCGTCAGCAGTTCCTTGGCCTCGTCCTCGCCGCACACGTCGGCAAAGCGGAGCTTGGCCTCTTCCTCGGAGAACATGGTGGCGCCGGAGGCGTGCTTGCCAAACACCATGGCGCCGTTGCTGGCGGCGTCCATCTCCTCGGCGGCCTTGTCAAAATCAGAGGGGAGTAGAGTGGTGAGCTCTGCCTTTTCCAGTTTGGAGCGCATGACCGCCTTGCTCCAGGTGCGCTCAAACAGGTTGCGCACAAACCGAGCGTTGGCAAAGGTGGGACTCAGATAGACGTTGTTGGGCAGCGTGCGGAAATATTCGCGTACCCGTTCGATGAACTCCTCCCCAAAAAGGAAATCCTTCCGGGCCTGGGCAAAGAAAATCTCAGAAAGCTGTTCCCGGGTGTAGTTGGGGAAGTTGATCTCATAGGGCATCCGCTGGACAAGGCCGGGGTTGGAACGCATCAGGTCGTCAATTTCATCTTTGTAGCCGGCCATGATGACGACCATGTCGTCCCGGTGGTTCTCCATCTCGCTGAGCAGGGTGTTCAGCGCTTCGGAATTGAAGGAGGCGGCGCGGTTCTCTTCCGTGTCCGCCAGTGCATACGCCTCATCGATGAACAGCACGCTGCCGTAGGCGTCCCGGCAGATCTGGGACACCTTGGGCGCGGTATGGCCTACATATTTGGCGATCAGATCCACGCCCTCATACTCAAAGAACACGCCTTTGCGCAGAATGCCGCGCTCCTTGAGCATCTGGCCCAGAATGCGGGCCACGGTGGTCTTGCCGGTGCCCGGATTGCCCACAAAGCGCATATGGATGGAGGGCCGGGAGGAAGAGGTCGAGTTTTTAATGGCGTATTCGATCAGAGAGACGATCTCATCGATCTGCTTGGCCACCGGTTCCATGCCGATGAGCTGGCGGAGCTTATCCTCGGCAGGCAGATCCATCAGGTCGCCCTCGCCGTCCAGCCGCCGCAGATCAGCGGCGGTGATGGTGCCGCCCACGGCCTCGCCGGCGGGGAGCTGGCGCAGCTTTTCATATACCAGTTGATCAACAATCTTTTCCACGGATTTGATGCCGTAAAAGCGGCCGTCACTCTTTTCGTGGGCTACCATCTGGGCGAGGATCGGCTCTGCGGAGCTGTCCAGCGTAAAGCCGTAGTTCTTGGCTGCCCGGGCGGCGCACTTGCTCAGATCCTCAAAGTCCATGGGAATAAAGGTGATGGTGCGCAGGAAGAACACATCGTCCAGAATGGCCTGCACGGTCTGGAGGGCCCGCTGCTCCAGAAAGGGGATGCGGAACACCAGCACGCTTTTGCAGTTGGAATAGACTGTCCGCAGCACACTGCGGTAGCCGGGTTTGTCCAGATTGCTCATGCACTGGCTCAGGTCGAGGCAGACGACACAGCCCTCCAGCTTGCGCATTTCCCGGCGCATATTGTCCTCCAGCTTGGCCAGTTCATCCACATCATCTGTGTTGGGCAGGCGGATCTCGGCGGGCTCTGCATCAGAGATCAGATTCAGCTCTTTGAGCATTTTCGCCATCAGCTTGAGGGCGTGAGTCAGGCCATAGCCATCGTCAATGGTGAAAAGATAAGTGTTGCGCTGGAGGTAGGACTGATCCTTCAGGGCATGTAGGGCGGGAGCCATAGCATTCAGCTCCTCGCACAATGCTTTGAACTCTTCGGCACCGACCAGATCGAGGATCTCGGCCAGTGCATTGCTGCGTCTGCCGCTGCCTTGGGTCGGCTGTTCCACCGGTTTGTGCGGGATCGGCTGGGCGGGGGCAGGGGAAACGGGCGCTTCCGCGTCGGCGCCAGCCTCGGATGTGATTTCAATGTGGCAGGACATACCTCCGGCCATGTCCTTCAGCATACTGCGCAGGGAGCCGGTCAGATCATTGGCAGAGCTGCTCAGTTCGACCTCGCATTTCGTATCCTGTACGGAGCGGACGCGGCTTTCGTATTCGTTGGAGAGCCGCTCGATCATCTTGCGGATCGCCAGCGAGGCAGAGATCTTTCCATTCAGGTCAAGTCCACTGCCAAAGTCGATCAGAATGTGATAGAGTGTCATGGGTGATACCTCGGTTTCTCTTCCTTCTGTTTTTGCAAAAAAACTATTCATATCATAATTTATTTTAAAGTGCAAATCAACTGGGAATGACAAAAAACTGCGGTCCTCGCGCAAAGTGCGAAGACCGCAGTCCAGTTTTATCCGGCGAGGAACAGGTTACCAAATACTTCAGTGGAATCCAGTGTCTGACCACCGGATTCCACCTGTGAAAATTCAGGAAAGTAGGCCCAGCCGGTGTCGCCGTTGGCACATTGGATCTGCACCCAGTGCTCCCCGTCAGTGGAGAGAAAGCTCAGCGCAGTGCTGGCAGGGGAGAGGGTGAGCTGCTCGGAACTGCGGTCAGGGCGTGCGTAGACCGTCAGTTCCTGACGCAGAGTGACTTTCCAGCCGTCCGGGAGCACCGGGACGCAGAACTCGCCGTCCACCAGATGAAACTGCCCGTCCTCCAGCCGATAGGTGCGCGGGCCGGACCAGGTCTGCATCACGTCCAGCCGGGTCATAGCGGTAACGCTTCCATCCCCGTGGAACTGAGTGGTGTGGTCGTCCGGGAAGCCGCTGATTTGGCCCAGATAGGTGAGGTCGGCACCGTCAAAACGGAAGAAATGGGTGGTCAGCCAGTCATTGCTGCCCCAGTCGGCCAGCGCGATCTCCCGATAGCTGTCGCTTGTATCCAGATCGACCAGATAGTAATAGGTCACGTCCGGGTTCTCCAGCCAGATGCCGTAGTTGGAGAGTGTGTTTTCCGCTTCCGTCTGGAGGTATTCCACTCCGTTGATCGTGAGCGACTCCGGCATGGCCATGTCGTAGCTTCCGTCGTTCAACAGCTGCATCGGGCGGATGCTGTAATAGATCGTGTCCTCCACGCCGTCGCCATCCAGATCCAGATGGCTTTCGGAGCCGATGGTGATGTCCAGCTGATAGTTGTTGGATGCGCTGGGCTCATAGGGGATATTTAACGGAGTGATGGAAAGTGCCCCGGAGCCGTCAGGAGCGGGGGAAGCGGTGAAGGCATTCAGGGAGCAGACACAGTAGACATACTGCCCGGCCTTCAACGGAAGGTCGGTAGAGCCGTTCAGGTCAGAGACCACGGGGTGAGCGGCCTGAGACAGATAACGCCATGCGTCGGTGAACTCCTCCTCCAGTACATAGATCGTCCAGCTGATAGTGTCCCCATCATAGTCGGCATCGCTGCCGACAAAGGCGTCGGCAGTCTGGGCGCAGAAGTGGTAAGTCCCGTCAGCCTTCGGGTGGAAGAGATAGGGGGCATCAAAGCAGTCCTGGCTCTCAATCACGGTGGCCTCCGGAGCCGGGTTAAGATTGGACACAGCGGAGGAGGAGTCAGCTTCGGCAGGGTCTGCAGACTGGACAGCGGATTGTGCCGCCGGAGCAGGGGCCGAATCTGAGCTGCCCGCGGTGGCAGAGGAGCCGCCGTGAGACGCACCGCATCCGGCACAGACGGCCAGGATCAGAACGCCCAGCGCGGCACTGAGAAATCGTTTCATAAGTAGGATCCTTTCCACATAAAATGGGGGAACACATAAATTCATTCATATTATAAAATAGTTGGTATGGCAGTACAAGGCGAATCTGGTGAAAAAGAATTACAAAATTCTGCTGTCCTGTAAATTCTCAAATGGTGGAGATTGTGCATAATGCAACATTGCTTCGAATGAAAGATAAAATAACCTATTGAAAACGACGAAAACGAGGGGTATAATAAAATCAGAAAGCAAAAGTCCTTTTGCACAGGCAACAGGGAGGTTTTCGCTATGAAAGTGACCTTTATCGGTGCGACCCATGAGGTGACCGGCAGCTGCACACTGCTGGAGGTGGGCGGCAGGTACTTCCTTGTGGACTGCGGCATGGAGCAGGGCTTGAATGTCTTTGAGAATGTCCCGCTTCCGGTGCCGCCCAGTCAGATCGAGGCGGTGTTCCTGACCCATGCCCATATTGACCACTCGGGTATGCTGCCAAAACTCTGTAAGGACGGCTTCAAAGGCAGTATCTTTGCCACGGACGCGACGTGCAGTCTCTGCAACATCATGCTGCGTGACTGCGCCCATATCCAGATGTCTGACGCTGAGTGGAAGACCCGGAAGGCGCTGCGGGCCGGGGAGCCTGCAGTAGAGCCGGTCTATGATCTGGACGATGCCCTGCGGGCCATCAGCCGGCTGCGGCGGTGTGAGTACGGCAGACGCTATCAGGTGGATGAGGGCGTGGAGCTGCGCTTCACCGATGTGGGCCATCTGCTGGGGTCCGCCGCCATTGAGCTGTGGCTCACAGAAGGGGAGGCGGCCAGAAAGATCGTCTTTTCCGGTGATGTCGGAAACCGCTTCAAGCCGATTCTGAAGGATCCGCAGACCGTGGACAGTGCCGACTACCTGGTCATTGAGTCCACTTATGGCAATCGGCTGCACGAGATCACCGGCCCGGTGGACACGGTGAATGAGCTGGCTGCGGTGATCCAGCGTACGCTGGATCGCAAGGGCAATGTGGTCATTCCGTCCTTTGCGGTGGGCCGCACCCAGGAAATGCTCTATGCGCTTCGGGAGATCAAGGAGCAGGGGCTGGTGCATGGCCACGACGGCTTCCCGGTCTATGTGGACAGCCCGCTGGCCAATGAGGCCACGGCGATCTTTCTTCAGTGCGACCCGTCTTACTTTGACGATGAGGCCCGGGCTGTACTCGCCCAGGGCGTGAATCCCATCTGGTTTGACGATATCCATATTTCTGCCACGGCGGAGGATTCCAAGATGATCAATATGGATCCGACGCCAAAGGTCATCCTCTCTGCCAGTGGAATGTGCGAGGCGGGACGGATCCGCCACCATCTGAAGCATAACCTGTGGCGCAGCGAGAGCACCATCCTCTTTGTAGGTTATCAGGCGGAGGGTTCTCTGGGCCGAAACCTGCTGGACGGAGCAAAAAAGGTGAAGCTTTTCGGCGAGGAGATCGCCGTCAGCGCTGAGATCGCCTCCCTCCACGGTACCAGCGGCCACGCCGACCAGAAGGGACTGCTGGATTGGGTGAGCGCCATTGAGCCGAAGCCGTCTATCGTGTTCGTTAACCACGGCAGTGAGCAGTCCTGCGAGGATTTCAAGGACCTGTTGGTGCAGAAGGGCTATCGGGCGGAAGCGCCGTACAGCGGCACCCAGTATGATCTGGCCACAGGCCAGATGACCGTGTATGCAGAAGGACGGCGTATTGACCACAGCCGTACTCGCACCGGAGCCCGGGCAGTGCAGCTCTACGACAAACTGATCGCAGCGGCGCGGGAACTGCTTCGGCTGGCACAGGCCAGCCAGGGTCGGCCCAACAAGGATCTGGCAAGGTTTACCGATCAGATCCGCAGCCTGATCCAGAAATGGCAGTAATTAAACCTGTTCAGAAATGAGGTATCACTATGAAAAAGAACTGGGTCATCACAATTGGACGAGAGTTTTGCAGCGGCGGCGCAGAGACGGCGCACAAGGTGTCCAAGCTGCTGGATATTCCCTATTATGACAAGGAGATCATCGATGAGGCAGTCAAGTCCACGCAGCTGGCGGAGGACGTGGTGGCACACCATGACGAGCGCCCAGTGGGCTATGCCGATGTGGGCGGCTATCAATACGGTGGGTTGTGGTATACGGATGATCCGTCCCTGCTTCTGCCTGTGGGTATGCGGGTGGCGGATGCCCAATTTGATGTGATCCGCCGGTCAGCAGATCAGGGCCCCTGTGTCATTGTGGGCCGTTGCGCGGACTATGTGCTGGAGGATCACAAGAACGTGTTCAATGTGTTTGTGCGCTCCGATATGGAGAACCGGGTGATGCGGTGTCGGAAGGAGTTCGGCCTCACTGAGGCCGATGCCCGGAAACTCATCCGCAAGACAGACAAGATCCGCTCCAACTACTACCGTTACTACACGCAGACAGAGTGGGGCGACCCGTCCCATTACGACCTGGTCATTGACGCAGGTAAGCTGGGTACCGATGCGGTGGCCTATCTGATCGCCGCCTATGTCCAGCAGTATGACCCGAAAACCTGAACCTGCATCTCGGTTTTCGTGGATTTCACCATTGCCAAGCGGGGAAAAAACTGATAAAATACGCAGAGGTTTGAAACCATCTGGTTTTGCCGTTCCCAAAGACACCAACGGCCGGAGTATGTACGCATACCCCGGCCGTTTTTTGTGTATTTGCAAAGAACTTGAGAAAGAGATGTGATTCCTTGAAATTGTCCCGCTATTTTGGCACTCCCGCCTTCTGTCGTTCCGCTCTGCTCATCACGCTGCCCATTCTGGCCCAGAATCTGCTCACCTCCTCCTTTTCACTGGTGGACACGCTGATGATCTCCTCACTGGGCACCGTCGAACTGACCGCTGTCGGCCTTGCCGCCTCGTGGATACAGCTGCTGAATGTGATCCTGTTTGGCATTACCGGCGCGGCAGGCGTGCTGGTGGCTCAGTTCTGGGGCGCCGGGGCCATGCGGCAGGTGCGCCGCAGCTATGGCGGCGGGCTGAGCTTCTGCCTGGCGGTCACGCTGGCGCTGATGTGTTTCACCATGTTCTGCCCCGGCGTCGTCATGGGATTTTACTCCACTGACTCGGCGGTCATTGCCGCAGGCAGTGCCTACCTCCGTCTGGTGGCACTGGGCTTTCCCGCCTTCGGCTTACAGTATACGGCCAACGCGGTGCTGCGCTCTACGGAGCAGATGCGTGTGCCGATGTATGGCACTATGGTCAGTGTGCTGACCAATATCGTGGTGAATTATACACTGATCTTCGGCCACTTCGGTGCGCCGCGGCTGGGCCTGCCCGGCGCGGCCATCGCCTCCTGTATTGCCAACTGGGTGGGCGTGGCGGTGACTTACAGCATTGGCATTGCCCGACATACGGTGCTGCGCACCGGCGTGCGGGAGATGTTTGCCTTTGATAAGCTTTTCCTGAAGCAGTACTTTACAGTAGCCTGGCCCATTATGGCCAACGAGTTGCTCTGGGGCGGCGGAACGGCAGTGCTCAACATGATCTACGGACATATGGGCACGCTGGAATATGCCGCTCTCACGATCTGCAACACGCTGGAAAACGTCATCACCACCGTGTTCCTCTCGCTGGCCAACTCCGCCAATGTGCTGGTGGGCAAGGAGGTCGGCCGGGGGAGAAAGGAACAGGCTTACCAGAATGCGCTGGCCATCACCTGCTGGACGCCGGTCATTGCGGCGCTGTTCGGCGCGGCCTTGATCCTGCTGAGAATACCTATCACTGGTATTTTTCACCAGACCGGCGATGTGACGGGGCTGGCGAGACAGCTGCTGATCGTGATGGCGCTGACTCTGCCCCTGCGGTTCCTGCAGTATATTCATATCTGCGGCATTCTGCGTGCCGGTGCTGACGGTAAAAAGGCTGCCTTCTATGATTTCCTCGGTGTCTGGTGCATCAGTGTTCCGGCGGCGCTGGCCGGACTGCTGCTCCATGCGCCGCTGGTGCCGGTCTATCTGACGGTGGTCCTGCTGGACAGTCTGGTCAAGGATGTGCTGGTGCTGCGTCGGTTCTTCTCGAAAAAGTGGATGGTGCAGATCCAGTCAGAATAAAGGAATCCCGGAGCATTTTGCTCCGGGATTCCTGTTCTATCGCAGTCAGTCAGCGCTGTCTTCAATAAGGCCATAGCCGCCGTCATTGCGGGCGTAGACCACTGCGATGGCGTCATGGTTGTCCGCATTGCGGAACACGAAGAAGGTGTGGCCGGTCAGATTCATCTGAAGAACAGCCTCCTCCGGGCTCATCGGTTTGATGGTGAATTTCTTGGAGCGGATGATGTTAATATCATCCACTTCATCGTCCATGTCTTCCTGCGCCAGCAGGGTGGCCAGTTCTTCATTGTGCAGGCGCTTGGCCAGACGGGTCTTGTACTTGCGGATCTGGCGCTCAATGGCGGAGATGGCGGCATCCACGGACGCATTGGCATCGCTGGTGGTGGATTCACCCCGGTACAGTGCTCCGCCGGCATTGACGGCCACCTCTGCTTTTACCATGCCCTTCTTCTGGGGGGTAAAGGTGACAGTCGCCTCGGCGTCCGAGCGGAAGAAGCGGTCAAGTTTGGCGACCTTCTTCGCAGCATAAAAATGCACATTGTGGGGCTGTTCTTCCTTGCGATCGACAAATTTCACGTTCACGATGATGCGCTCCTTTCCCGGTTCTGGAACCGTGCAAGCAGGAGTTCCTGCTTCTTGTGTATATTGTATCACAGCAAGAATGTAAAGTGCAACTAAATTGTGAACAATCTCTAAAATAAACAGCAAAACCCGAAGGCCCGAAGCGCAAGCGCTCCGGGCCTTCGGGTTTGAGTTTGAGGAGTTTATCGAAAAAGAGAGGAAGTAAAGTAAGTGTGGTGGATCACTCCACAGTGATGAGCAGTTCGCCGGCCTTGACCGTGCTGCCTTCGCTCACCAGAATGGACTTCACCTTGCCGGCCATGCGGGCGGTGACGCTGGTCTCCATCTTCATGGCCTCAATCACGGCGATGACCTGGTTTTCCTCCACGGTATCGCCCACCTTGACGTTGATCTTGCTGACCAGGCCGGGGATGGAGGCGCCGGTCTGACTCTTGTCCTCGGGGTCAGCCAGCGTGACCTGCTTGACGGAGGCTGCAGCGCTTGGATCGGGCACGGAGACCTCACGGCGCATACCGTTCAGCTCGAACTCGACCACGCGGTTGCCCTCGTCGTCCAGCTCGCCCAGACCGAGGTACTTGATGACCAGAGTCTTGCCGTCCTCGATGTTGATCTTGTTGGTCTCGCCCAGAGCCATGCCGTTGAAGAACACATGGCTGCCCATGCGCATCAGATAGCCGTACTCCTTGGCGTGTTCCCAGAATTCCTTGACCACCTTGGGGTAGAAGCAGTAGGCAATGACCTGCTTCATATCGGTCTTCGGGCAGAACTCAGAGACTTCCTTCCAGGCCTTGTCGAAGTCCACCGGCTCCAGCAGCTCGCCGGGGCGGCAGGTGATGGGCTTTTCACCCTTCAGCACGATCTTCTGCAGTTCTTCCGGGAAGCCCCAGGCGGGCTGGCCCATCATGCCCTTGAAGTAGGACACGACGGAGTCGGGATAGCTGAGATCCTTGCCCTTGGTGCAGATGTTCTCGGGGGTCAGGTTGTTCTGGACCATGAAGATGGCCAGATCGCCCACCATCTTGGAGGAGGGGGTCACCTTGACGATGCCGCCCAGCATATCGTTGACCTGCTTATACATCTCCTTGACCTCGTCGAAGCGGCTGCCCAGACCGAGGGAGATGACCTGCGGCTGCAGGTTGGTGTACTGACCGCCGGGGATCTCGTAGCGGTAGATGTCGGTGACGGGGCTCTTCAGACCGTGGTCAAAGCGCTCGTAGCGCAGACGCACGTCGGCCCAGTAGTCGGTCAGCTTCTGCAGCTCAGTGAGCTCCAGACCGGTGTCGCGTTCGGTGCCTTCCAGCGCGGCGACCACGGCGTTCATGGAGGGCTGGCTGGTCAGGGAAGACATGGAGGAGATGGCGGTGTCCACGATGTCTACACCGGCCTCGGCGGCCATCAGCAGGGTGGCGACCTGGTTGGAGGTGGTGTCGTGGGTGTGCAGGTGGATGGGCAGGCCCACCTCCTGCTTCAGAGTGGTGATAAGTTTCTTTGCGGCGTAGGGCTTCAGCAGGCCGGACATATCCTTGATGGCCAGCAGGTGGGCGCCGCGCTTCTCCAGCTCCTTTGCCATGTTGACATAATACTCAAGTGTATAGCGGTCGTGGGCGGGATCCAGAATGTCGCCGGTGTAGCACATGGTGGCCTCGCACAGCTTGCCCTGCTTCAGCACCTCGTCCATGGCGATCTCCATGCCGGGAATCCAGTTCAGGGAGTCGAACACACGGAACACATCGATGCCGGACTGAGCGGCCTCCTTGACAAAGGCGCGGATCAGGTTGTCGGGGTAGTTGGAGTAACCAACGGCGTTGGCGCCGCGCAGCAGCATCTGGAAGGGGATGTTCGGGATCTTCTCACGCAGCAGAGTGAGGCGCTCCCACGGATCTTCGTGGAGGAAGCGGTAGGCCACGTCGAAGGTGGCGCCGCCCCACATCTCCAGAGAGAAGCAGTCGGACAGAATGTCGGCGGTGCCGTCCGCGCCCTTCAGCATATCGCGGGTGCGCATACGGGTGGACAGCAGGGACTGATGGGCGTCGCGCATCGTGGTGTCGGTGATGAGCAGCTTTTTCTGATCCAGCACCCAGCGCCTGACGGCATCGGGGCCCTTCTGATCCAGCATCTGCTTGAGGCCGTCCCGGAGCGTCTCGCGCTTGGGCTGGGGGAAGCGGGGGGTGTCATACTGCTTGCGCTCGGCGTTGGGGGCCGCCACCTGAATGTTGGCGATGTACTTCAGCACGCGGGTCGCACGGTCACGGCTGTTCGCGATCTCGAACAGCTCAGGGGTGTCATCGATAAACTTGGTGTGGCACTGACCGGCGATGAACTTGGGATGGTGCAGAATGTTGGTGACAAAGGGAATGTTGGTCTTGACGCCGCGGATGTGCACCTCGTTGATAGCGCGCATGGCCTTGCGGCACACGCCCTCAAAGGTGTTGTCCCAGGAGGTGACCTTGACCAGCAGGGAGTCATAGTAAGGAGAGATGGAGGTGCCGGTGCCGGCATTGCCGCCGTCCAGACGGACACCAAAGCCGCCGCCGGAACGATAGGCGGTGATCTTGCCGGTGTCGGGGGCGAAGCCGTTCAGCGGATCCTCGGTGGTGACGCGGCACTGGATGGCGTAGCCGTTGACATGCACATCATCCTGGCTGTTCAGGCCGATCTCCGGGGTGGAGAGGGGATAGCCCTCAGCGATCAGCAGCTGGGCGCGCACCAGATCAATGCCGGTAACCTGCTCAGTGACGGTGTGCTCCACCTGAATGCGGGGGTTCATCTCGATGAAGTAGTGGTTGCCGTCCTTGTCCACGAGGAACTCCACGGTGCCGGCGGAGACATAGCCCACGCTCTTGGCGATCTTGACGGCGTCCTCATGCAGGGCGTCGATGGTTGCCTTGGGTACGCTCCATGCGGGGGCAAACTCGACCACTTTCTGATAGCGGCGCTGGAGGGAGCAGTCGCGCTCGCCGATGTGGTAGACGTGGCCGTACTTGTCAGCCAGGATCTGCACCTCGATGTGCTTGGGCTCCACGAGGAACTTTTCGATGAAGATGTCGTCGTTGCCAAAGGCCTTCTTGGCCTCACTCTTGACCAGCTCAAAGGCGGGCTTGACCTCCTCGGGGGTGTTGCACCGGCGCATACCGCGGCCGCCGCCGCCGGCAGCGGCCTTCAGAATGACGGGGAAGCCGAAGCTGATGGCCTTTTCCAGTGCCTCGTCAGCGTCCTTCAGCGGTTCGGTGCAGCCGGGGATGATGGGTACGCCGCAGGCAATGGCGGTCGCCTTGGCGGCCAGCTTGTCGCCCATGTTGGCCAGCACATCGGCGGGAGGGCCGACGAAGGTGATGCCGGCCTCGTCGCAGGCCCGGGCGAACTCGGCGTTCTCAGAAAGGAAGCCATAGCCGGGGTGGATGGCGTCCACGCCGCGGCGCTTGGCCAGATCAATGATGCCGGGGATGTCCAGATAGGCACCCAGAGGACTCTGGTTTTCGCCGATCAGATAGGCCTCATCCGCCTTGGTGCGGAAGAGAGAGTTGGTATCTTCATTGGAGTACATGGCCACTGTATGCAGGCCCAGGTCGTAGCAGGCCCGGAAGATACGAATGGCGATCTCGCCGCGGTTGGCGGCCAGAACTTTTTTGAAGGTGCGTACTGCCATAAGTTCAGCCCTTTCTTAAAATACTCGAAAAACTCAAACCTCTTTGACCGCCGCCGCAGGGGCGCGGCCGAATCAACTATGTTCTATTATACTTTTGAAAAATACTTTTGCAAGCATTATTTTCAAAACTAGCTACAAAAGATTGGACGCTTTCTACATCAAAATCGTCATACTGCCCATTGTGGTTGCAAAATTGCATGAAAAATGGTAAAATGACTGAAGAATTTCAGAAAAGTGAGGCCAAAGAAATGATGATCGAAACGTGCCGACTGTACCTGCGTCCCTGGCGGGACGAGGATGCGCCGGCGCTTTACCGCTACGCCAGCAACCCGCGGGTGGACCCCATCGCGGGCTGGCCGGTGCATACCAGCGTGGAAAACAGCCGGGAGATCATCCGCAGTGTGCTTTCTGCGCCGGAGACCTATGCCGTAGTGCGGAAGGAGAGCGGTGAGCCGGTGGGCAGCGCAGGCATTTTACTGCCCGGCCATGGCAATCTGCCTATGGAGCCGACCCCATACTGCGGCATCGCAGCCAGCCGTGTCTCCTGCCTGACTCGGAGAGAGTGGGAGGCGAGACAGCAATGATCCTGATCGCCTGTGTGGATGACAATATGGGCATGGCCTTCAACCACCGCCGGCAGAGCCAGGACCGCGTTTTGCGCCAACATCTGCTGGAGAGGGTGGGAGCGTCGAAACTGTGGATGAGTCCCTATTCTGCCCGACAGTTTGATGCTCTGCCTGAAAATGTTCTGGTGAGTGAACATTTTCTGCCCGAGGCCGGAGCGGGGGAGTACTGTTTTGCGGAGCTGAACTGCCCCGACGATGCAGAGGGCATTGTGCTCTATCGCTGGAACCGCAGTTATCCGGCCGATATGCGCTTCACGCTCGACCTCGCCGGGTTTCGCCTGACGGAGCAGACGGACTTCGCCGGATTTTCCCATCCAAAAATTACAGAGGAGATATATATGAAATGAAAAAGCACTTGATCCATTTCCTGCCCCTTCTGCTGGCGCTTCTGCTCAGCCTGTCCGCCTGCGGTGACCTTGCCACGGCGGAGAAAAGCACCGGTGCGGCGCAGAACGACCCTGCTGTCTCGACAGACAGTACTTCCTCCGGAGGCCAGACGGTCACGCTGGACAGTATTCCGGCCTACACAGATGCGGCCTATGTGGCGGTCAACGATAATACCCCGTACTTTTCTGACGAGGACAAACAGCGCACCGATCCCTTTGAGACTTACAGTGAGCTGGATGAATTGGGCCGGTGCGGTGTGGCCTACGCCAATATCTGTACAGAATTGATGCCGACTGAGGAGCGGGGCGAGATCGGGCAGATCAAACCCAGCGGCTGGCAGACCGTAAAGTACGACTGCGTAGAGGGCAAATACCTCTATAATCGCTGCCATTTGATCGGTTTTCAGTTAGCGGGGGAGAATGCAAATGAGAAGAACCTGATCACTGGCACCCGCTACCTGAACATTCAGGGAATGCTCCCCTTTGAAAATCTGGTGGC
>CALEQS010000265.1 GCA_937907975.1 uncultured Clostridia bacterium
AAGTCCTCACCGATATTGGCGGACATCAGGAAGCGCACCTGATCCATGCCGGTGGCATCCATGCCGGTCTCAGTGTCCTTGGGCTCGATCTGCACCTCAAAGCGCACCTTGGGCATATCCAGATCGGTGAGTTCCTTCTGAATGCGCTGCTGGAGCTGGAGCGCCGCCGCGCGGCGGGCTTTCGTCAGCGCCTCACCCTTTTTCCGGGTCTCGGCACGCTGACGCTCCAGCTTCTTCTCCAGCTGACCGATGCGGTCGCTGGAATACTGGATCTGGTCCAGTTCCTCCTTGCACTTCTGGAGGTAGGACAGCATCTCGTCCACGGTGCTGCCATATTTTTTTCCCAGCCGGTACAGCAGATCCAGCCGGCTCTCCATGCGGTCAATATCCTCCGGGGAGACGTCCAGCTCGCCCCGGAGATCCCGGGCCTGTTCCAGCGCGTCGTAAGCATCATAGCTTCTGGGCGGTCTCTGCCAGCTGGGCGCCCTGCTCACTGTCCTCTGGAACACAGCGGGCGGCCAAGGCGATGGCATCCGCCGCCGAGGCCAGCAGGCTCACCGCACCCTCGCTCTCTCCCCCGCCGTCCAGCGCATAGTCGGCCTGTTCCAGCGCTGAGATCATCTTGCCCGCACTACGGTAGAGGTTCTTCTTCGCATTCAGCTCTTCGTCCTCGCCGCTCTTGAGCTGGGCGCGTTCCAGTTCTGCGATCTGGTAAGTCAGCGTGTCGATGCGGCGGGATTTCTCCGCATCATCCATCTGAAGGGCTTTGATCTCCCGGCGGGTGGCGGACATGGCTTCGTAAGGAGTCAGATAGTCCGCCAGAAGCGGGGCCAGATCGCCAAAGCGGTCCAGATAGTCCAGGTGGCACTCCTCGTTCAGAAGCTGCTGGCCGTCGTGCTGGCCGTGGATATTCAGGATCTGCTGACCCAGCTGACGCAGCTGAGAGACAGTGAGCGGCCGGGCATTGACCCGGCACTGATTGCGCCCATCGCTCTGAATCTCGCGCTCCAGCAACAACTCTCCGTTTTCGTCCGGATGGATGCCAGACTCGTCAAACCATTTGAGCTTGGGCAAGTCGCAGAACACCGCACTGACAAAGGCGGACTTCGCCCCGGTGCGGATCAGATCCCGGCTGGTGCGCTCCCCCAGCACGGCGCTGATGGAGTCGATCACGATGGATTTGCCCGCGCCGGTCTCGCCGGTTAAGGCGTTGAAGCCTTGGCCGAACTGGATGTCCGCCGACTCGATCAGGGCGATATTCTCGATATGGAGCAGAGATAACACAAGATCACCGTCACTTCAGCATCAGACGAATTTCGTGGCAGAACTGTTCCGCATACTCATTGCTGCGCATGATGAGCACAGCGGTATCATCTCCCGCGATGGAGCCGACCATATTGGGAATGTCCATGCCGTCCAGCGCCGCCGCAGCCGCGTTGGCAAGGCCGGGCATGGTTTTGAGCACGATCAGGTTCTGGGCCATGTCAAAGGAAGTCACGCTCTCCCGGAAGATGGTCTGGAGCCGGTTGGCCAGATCCGTGCGCCCCCGGTGGAGGGAAACGACATACTTATAGGTGCCCCGGGCGGTGCGCTCCTTCACCAGGTGCAGCTCCTTGATGTCCCGGGAGATAGTGGCCTGCGTGCAGGAAAAGCCCATTTCATGGAGCCGCTCCAGCAGCTCCTCCTGCACCTCAAGATCTTCCTGCTGGATCAGTTCCAGGATCGCCTTTTGCCGTTGTTCCTTCATCGTGCACCCTCCTCAGGATTTGCCTAATTTAGAAAGCAGGATCTGATAAAAGCTGCGCTGGGTCATGCGCACCAGGCCGACCCCCTGTTCGGAGGCCCGGATGCGGATCCTGTCGCCGCCGGACAGGCGCACTGCCCGGCCGCCGTCAACAGAGAGGTAAGCCGTCTTGCGCACCTGGCGGCCCAGCTTCAGCTCCACCGTGCGGTCCTTGGCCAGCACGAAGGATTTGGACTGGAGCGCGTGGGCGCAGATCGGTGTGATAATGAGGTTTTCCGCCGTGGGCTCCACCACCGGGCCGCCGGCGGAGAGCGAATAGGCAGTGGAACCGGTGGGGGTGGCGACCACCACACCGTCACCGGAGACGGAGGAGATCAGCTCCCCGTCGGAGTAAACTCCCATCTCCACCACCCGGGCGACTGCGCCCTTGGTGATGGCCGCGTCGTTCAGCGCGTGGTCGGAGAAGATCTCCCGGTTTTCATGGATGAGCGATACATCCAGCATCATGCGGCGCTCGATGCTGTACTCTCCTTTTGCCAGCCGGGTGATCTGCTTGAGCTCGCCGTGCTCCAGCTCGGCGAGGAAGCCCACGCTGCCCATATTGACCCCCATAATGGGCACATCAAAAGCCCGGGCCAGCTTGGCCGCGTGGAGCAGCGTGCCGTCACCGCCGAAGCAGATCAGGAAATCCGCGTCGCCGATCTCGGAGTCCATATCGGCATAGACAAGATTCTTGGGCAGTTCAAAGTGAGGGTCCGGCTCAAAGGGCAGGCAGAAGCAGGTCTCGACACCGACCTCTTTGAGAATACGGGCGGCGGACTGGGCCGTTTTGAGGCCGCGGTCGCGGTAGGGATTGGGACTGAGGATGATTTTCATTGCTTTGCCTCCAGAGCTGTGTGGGACTGCGCCACCAGGTCGGCAAAGTCCACCGGAACAGACTGGCCCGCACCGACGGTGAGCCAGCCGAGATATTCGATATTGCCCTCCGGCCCGCGGATGGGCGAAAAGGTCATGCCGCGCACGGAGAAGTCAAACTGCTCCGCCTGGGCGTAAAACCGCTCCACCACTTCCTGATGGACGGCGGGGTCACGGACGACGCCTTTTTTACCCACCTTCTCCTTGCCGGCCTCAAACTGAGGCTTCACAAGGCAGACGAGCTGGCCGCTGTCCTTCATCAGTGGGCGCAGCGCGGGCAGGATCAGGCCGAGTGAGATGAAGGAGACGTCCACGGACACGAAGTCCAGCGGATCCGGGATCTGCTCCGTGGTCAGGTACCGGGCGTTGGTGCGCTCCATACACACCACCCGGGGATCGTTGCGGATCTTCCAGTCCAGCTGGCCGTAGCCCACGTCCACAGCGTAGACCTTGGACGCGCCATTCTGGAGCATACAGTCGGAAAAGCCGCCGGTGGAGGCCCCGCAGTCCATGGCCACTGCGCCGGTGAGGTCGATGGGAAAGGTCTGCATGGCCTTTTCCAGCTTGAGGCCGCCCCGGCTGACGTATTTCAGCGTCTTGCCGCGCACCTCGATCTTCGCGTCATCGCTGACGGCAAAGCCGGATTTGTCGATCTTTCGGCCGTCCACATAGACGATGCCGCTCATAATGCAGGCCTGGGCCTTCTGCCGTGACTCTGCGTAGCCCTGTTCCACCAGCGCCACATCCAGTCGTTTTCCCTTCATCCCAGCGCCTCCTTTACTGTGTTTACAATGGACTGGGCGTCAATGCCCAGCAGTCTGCGCAGCTCGTCCACACTGCCGTGGGGCACAAATTCCATGCCGGAGCTGACCAGGATCAGATGTTCTGCGGTGACACCCTGACCGGCCAGCGCAGTCGCAATGGCGTGGCCGACGGAGTTGGCCTCGATGACCTCCTCCACCACCGCAAGATTATGGGTCTTTTTCACGCTGGCAACCACCTGCTCCGCGTGGAGCGGGATCAGCTGATTGAGCTTGACCACCTCGCAGGAGATGCCCTCCTGCTCCAGCAGGTCGGCCGCCTTCAGCAGTTCGCCGATCAGGTTTCCGTAGCCTGCCAGCGTGAACTGCGCACCCTCCCGGATGACGCAGTCCGGCGTACCGGAAGTGTCCTGCGTAAAGGATGCGTCCTCCGTGCCCCGGGGATAGCGCACGGCCACCGGACCGGAATAGTCGTAGAGCGCTGAACGGAGCATGCTGCGCAGTTCGGCATAGCTGGCTGGGGCCAGCACCGTCATATGAGGCACGGTGGACAGAAACGCCAGATCGAACACACCCTGATGGGTCTCGCCGTCGGCGCCCACCAGTCCGGCCCGGTCCACGCCAAACACCACATGGAGCTGCTGAAGTGCCACGTCATGGAGCAGCATATCATAGGAACGCTGCAAAAACGTGGAATAAACCGCGAATACGGGCAGCAGCCCCTGTTTGGCCATGCCGGCGCACATAGCGACGGCGTGGCCCTCCGCAATGCCCACGTCATAGAGCCGGTCGTGGTGCCGCTCCGCAAAGCAGTCCAGACCGGTGCCCGACTGCATGGCTGCAGTCACTGCGCAGATGCGTCGGTCTTCGTCCGCCAGTTCCGTCAGGCACTGGCCGAACACGGCGGAATAGTCGGTTTTCGTCGCGGTGGATATGCCCTTTGCCAGGTCGAACGCCCCGATGCCGTGGTAGTATTCCGGCGTGTCCTCGGCGGGCTTG
>CALEQS010000266.1 GCA_937907975.1 uncultured Clostridia bacterium
TTACTCCCACGCTCCCGGGCGCACTTCACATCCGCCTTCACGCAGGACGGCTTTCAGCCGGTGACCGTCCCTCTCTGCGCGCTGTCAGCCGCGACGCTACTCTTCCCGTTCATCACGTTTATGCTCCATTATATTACCATTTTGCCCCGAATGTGTCAACCGCCACAGACAAAAAGCCAGGTTCAAATATTGCTGAGATCCAGCACATCCTTGTTCTTTACAAGATACTCAATGCCGGAGTAGGCAGTGGTGACGAGGATCACCGCGGAGCAGAGGGCATTCACCCACTGGGGCAGGCCCAGCAGCATAATGCAGATGCAGACCATCGTGCTGGCAGTCTTGCCCTTGCCGGACCAGCCGGCGGCAATGACGCGGCCGTTGTTGGCCGCCACAAGCCGCAGAGCGGAGACGATGAACTCCCGGGCGACGACCACGATCACCACCCACGCGGGCATCATATGCCAGTCCACAAAGACCAGCATGGCCGCCGTGACCAGCAATTTATCGGCAATGGGGTCCATAAACTTGCCGAAATTGGTGATCAGATTATACTTACGGGCAATATAGCCGTCCAGCGTATCGGTGATGCTGGCCAGAATAAATACCGCCAGCGCCACAAGGTTGTTAAATGGAAAATCAAGATAGAGGAGAACCACAAAAACCGGGATCATGATGATCCGCAGCAGGGTCAGCTTATTGGGCAGATTCACAGTTTAACAACCTCCTCAAATTCACCCATCAGGTCGCCGTCCACGATGTCCGTCACAGTGACGCGGACAAAAGTACCCGGTGCAACGTCTCCGGCACAGGTGAAATAGACCCGGCCGTCGATGTCCACTGAGTCGGCGTAGGAGCGGCCGGCGTAGCAGCCCATCTCCTCGTCAAAGCCCTCGCAGAGCGCCTCCAGCGTCTCACCGAGGCGGTTCTCATTCATCTCGTCCATAATCGGGGACTGAAGACCCACTACCAATCCGCCCCGCCGCTGGGCAACTTCGGAATCCACCTGATCTGGCATCTCCGCTGCCTTGGTGCCTTCCTCAGGGGAATACTGGAACACACCGGCACGCTCGATGCGCTGTTCCTCCAAAAACTCGCACAGCTCCTCGAACTCCGCCTCGCCCTCGCCGGGCAGACCGCAGATCAAGCTGGTACGCAGCACCAGACCGGGAAGCCGCTCGCGCAGCTTGGCAAACAGATCGACGATCTGCTGTTTTGTGCCCCGGCGGCACATCGCTTTCAGAATCTTGTCGTTGCAGTGCTGGATCGGAATGTCCAGGTAATTCAGGATCTTGTCATTCTCCGCTATCACGTCGATGAGCTCATCGGTGATCATATCCGGATAGAGGTAATGGAGCCGAATCCAGTGGAAGTCCAGCTTACACAGCTCACGCAGCAACTCGGCCAGCATGGGCTTTTTATAGAGATCCATGCCATAACGGGTGATGTCCTGTGCGATCACGATGAGCTCCTTCACCCCGGCATCGGAGAGCTTCTTTGCCTCAGAGAGCAGAGACTCCATGCTACGGCTGCGGTAATGGCCGCGCAGATAGGGAATGATACAGAAGGCGCAGTAGTTGTCGCAGCCCTCGGCGATCTTAAGATAAGCGCTCCAGGGCACGGTGGACACCAGCCGCTCGCCGTCGTCATAGGTGTGGCTGATGTCGCCGAAGCACTCCGGCGACTCGCCGCCCATGACGGACTCAATGGCGGAGACTACCTCATTATAGCTGCCGGTACCCAGCATACCATCCACCTCAGGCAACTCGGTGCGGATGTCCTCCCGATAGCGCTGGGACAGGCAGCCAGCCACCAAGATCTTCTTCAGCTGTCCGGCATCCTTCAGGCGGGCTAATTCAAGAATATTGTCAATGGCCTCGCTCTTGGCGGAGTCGATAAAGCCGCAGGTATTCAAAACGCAGACATCCGCGCCCTCCGGGTCGGGGACGATCGTGTGTCCCGCTTCCCGCACCAGCGCGGCCATCTGCTCCGTATTCACCAGATTTTTTGCGCAGCCCAGCGAAATAAAGGCTACTCGATAATTGCTCAAAGGGATTCCTCCTCGATATTTGCGCCATAGCGGTTCAGTCCCGCCCGGATCTCCTCCCAACGGAAGCCCCGCCGGATCAGGGCATCTGCGGCACGTTTCAACTGCTTCGGATCATTTTCATGCCCGCGCATTTTTTGATTCAGGAACGCTGTGATCCGCTCGTCCGGGTCGCTCCGCTCCTCCATGGCATCCTCCCAGAATTCCCGGGGGATGCCCCGGCGGTACAATTCCTGCCGGATGCGCTGAACGCCGTAGCCCCGGCCGGAGTAATGGCGCACGACACTGCGGGCATAGCCCGCCTCGTCCAATGCACCGATGTCTGCCAGCCAGTCGGCGGCGGACTCAGCGTCCTCCGGGGTCTCCCCCTTCTCAGTCAGGCGGCGGATCAGCTCTTTCCGGGACAGGGGCCGCTCCCCCAGCATCCGGGCCCCCCGGGCCTTGGCGGAGCTCAGGCTGCCCGCTTTTTTCAGCGCAGCGAGTTCTTCTTCTTCCAGCTCCCGGCCGGAGTAGAGGGAGAAGGCCGCGACTTCGTTCTCCGTGACCCTAAGCAGTTCACGCTCACCCTCAAACCGGATCAGGAACCGGCCCTGAATGTGCTTGGACGGCTCCAGCGCTTCTATTTTCTTCATCAGTCCTCAGACTCAGCGGTATCCGCCGCGGCACTCTCCTCCGGTTCCTCGCTCATACGGCCGGAGGCCTTGGCGGCGGCCAGGGACTGGCGGGTCATCAGCTTATAGGCGTTTTTGCGGATCTCCGCCTCCAGCTTATCCGCCTCCTCAGGATGGGTGCGGAAATACTCTTTGGCGGCATCGCGGCCCTGGCCGAGCCGGATGTCGCCCATGGCGAACCAGGAGCCGGACTTCTGCAGCAGGTCCAGCTTGACGCCAAGGTCGATAAGCTCACCCAGCTTGGAAATGCCTTCGCCATACATGATGTCAAACTCGGCTTCACGGAAGGGCGGGGCCACCTTATTCTTGACCACCTTGGCCCGGGTGCGGTTGCCGATCATCTCGCCGCCCACTTTCATGGTCTCTATGCGGCGCACATCAATGCGGACAGAGGCATAGAACTTCAGCGCCCGGCCGCCGGTCGTGGTCTCGGGGTTGCCATACATGACGCCGATCTTCTCGCGCAGCTGGTTAATGAAGATGACGATGCAGTTGGTCTTAGAGATGCAGCCAGCCAGCTTACGCAGGGCCTGACTCATCAGGCGGGCCTGTACGCCCACAAAGCTGTCGCCCATCTCGCCCTCGATCTCGGCGCGGGGCACCAATGCGGCCACAGAGTCCACCACGACAACGTCCAGCGCGCCGGAGCGCACCAGCGCCTCGCAGATCTCAAGGCCCTGCTCACCGGTGTCCGGCTGAGAGATCAGCATGGAGTCGATGTCCACGCCCAGGGCCCGGGCGTAATAGGGATCCATGGCGTGCTCAGCGTCAATGTAGGCCACCTCGCCGCCACGCTTCTGGGCCTCAGCCACGATGTGCAGCGCAAGCGTCGTCTTACCAGAGGACTCAGGGCCATAGATCTCAATAATACGTCCTCTCGGAACACCGCCGATGCCCAGCGCCAGATCCAGAGACAGGGAGCCGGTGGGGATGGCGTCTACCACCGCCTGTGTGTTCTCACCCAGACGCATGATGGAGCCCTTGCCGAAGTTGCGCTCGATCTGCGCCACGGCGGTCTCCAGAGCTTTTTTCTTATCGCTGGCCGGCGCAGCCGATTCCAGCGGGGGCTTTTTAGATGCCATATCGTTTCATCCTTTCCACAGCCGTTTTGGGAAGGCTGTGATCTTCATATGATGCTGTTATACTAACAAAAGTGCAGTCCCATTGAACGGACTTTTAATCGAACCGGCCCTCAACAGCGCGCCAGATCTGCTGGGTATCCAGTTTGGTGTCGATGTCGTGGTATCCGGCCAGCGCCATCATCTGCTCCACCGCATCCGCCTGATCGTAGCCGACTTCGAAGATCATGGCTCCGCCGGGGCGCAAGGCATCCTTCCACTGGGAGGTGATGCTGCGATAGAAGTCCAGCCCGTCCTCGCCGCCGTCCAGCGCCATAATAGGTTCAAAGTCCCGGACGGAGTGGTCAAGGCCCGGGATCTCCCCAGAGCGGATATAGGGCGGATTGCAGACGATCACATCAAAAAGCCCCAGCATGGACGGCGGGGCCTGCATGGCGTCCGCCTGAAGGCACATGACCCGGCTGGTCAGCCCATTGCGCCGGGCATTGGCTCGGGCCACATGGAGGGCATCCTCGCTGAGATCTGCCAGCACCACCCGGGCAGAGGTGACGTGTTTGGCAACCGCAAGGCCGATGCAGCCGCTGCCGGTGCACAGATCCAGCACCCGGCAGCCGTCACCGGCCAGCGTGGCCATCTCAATGGCACGGGTGGCGATAAGCTCCGTGTCAGCGCGGGGAATGAGCACTGAGCGGTTCACATCCAGGTCAAGATCATAGAAGGACCACTCGCCGATAATATAGGCTGCAGGCTCCCCCTCAATGCGCCGCTGAAGCAGCTCCACAAAGCGCTGCTCCACATCCCCGCCCACATAGAGGCGCAGATCCCGCAGCAGGGTCTGGCGGTCCTTTCCGGCTGCGTAGGCCAGTAGTTCTCTGGATTCCAGTTCTGCCGCCTCCACGCCGATATGGCGCAGGATGTGTCGTCCGTCCAACAAAAGGTCGTTATATGTCTTTGGCATGGTTTTGATGCCCACTTCTTTCTCTCTGAATCTCTCGAAACCCGGTTTTACCAGGTGTCCTTGCCCTTCTCCTCAGGAATGACCTGCTTCAGGGACTCAATGCCCACCTCGATCATGGAGTCGTCCGGCTCAAAGGTGGTGAAATTCTGCATCCACAGGCCGGGAGCCGTGATGATCTTTGTCACCGCGTTGTCATGGCGGCCCACATAGTGGTTGATCTCATAGGCGATGCCCACCACCACCGGGATCAGCAGCAGCTGAAGCAGAATGCGCACCAGCGTATTGGGCGGGGTGAAAATGGAAAAGAGTACAGAATAGCACAGGATGGCCAGAATAATGACCACAAACAGGAAGCTGGTGCCGCAGCGTGGGTGATGACGCGGCATTTTGCGCACATTCTCCACGGTCAGCTCCAGACCGCGTTCATAGCAGAAGATGGTCTTATGCTCCGCGCCGTGGTAGGAAAACACCCGGCGGATGTCCTTCATCTTTGAGATCAGAATCAGATAGGCCAGGAAGATGGCGATGCGGATCAGACCCTCCACCACATTCTGGCCCAGTACATTCATAGGGATCGCCAGTTTAAGGAGACTGGTGACCACAGTGGGCAGGAGGAAAAAAAGGCCGACAGAAAATGCGACCGCCACAATGGTGGCAAAGGCCACGATCAGCTTGTCCATGGTCTTGCTGGGCACATGGGCTTCCAGCCACTGCTCAAATCTGGAGGGCTCGCTGTTCTCCTCCTCATCCGGATAGAAGTCGGCGGAATACATGAGCGCCTTAACACCCTCCACCATCGTGCCCAAGAAGGCAAACGCTCCCCGGATAAACGGGATGCCGAGAATGGGGTAATGATCCTTCGTGAGCTTCAGCTCCTCAGTCTTGACCACCAGTTCGCCGTTCTGATCCCGGACGACGATCGACTGCTTATCCGGCCCGCGCATATAGATGCCCTCGATCAGCGCCTGACCACCGATCGAGGTGCGAAAACCGCCGGAGGATTGATTATTCTGCTTTTGTTCAGACATAGCTTACTTCCTTACTAAGATAGTTTATCAAACGTTCGTTCTACTTTCAAGAGGAAATTACGCACTCTTTGTCTCATCCGGCGCAGTCGGCACGGGAGTCGGTGTTGCACTGGTCATGGGCAGCAGAATGGTGACCACACAGCCGTGTCCATCCTTTGCATTATCAATGTCCAGTCGGCCGCCATGACGCTGAATGATCTCATCACAGACGGCCAGGCCGATGCCATTGCCCCGGGCCTTTGAGGACCCTTTGTAGAACTTCTCCTTGACATGGGGGAGCTCCTCCTCTGGGATGCCGGAACCGTAGTCCCGAATCACGATGGCCGCATAGCCCTCCTCTTCCCCGATGGTGGTATCGATCCGCTTGCCGGAGCCGCCGTGTTTGGCCGCATTGTCCAGCAGGTTGGAGAACACCTGCCGCAACCGCTCCGGATCGCCGGGCAGCGGCGGGAATTCCCGCTCCGGGTCGGTATAATTGAGCTCAATGCCTTCCTTTTTGAAGAACTCCCGGTAGGTATACACTGCATCCTCAAACTCCGCCTGAATGTCGATCATTTCAATATTCAGATTGAAGCGGCCATCCTCGATGCGACTGAACTCCAGCAGCTCCTCCACCATTTTGGTCAGGCGGCGGGACTCGCTGACAATGATGTTCAGGCCCTTTTTGAAGTCTTGCGCATTGTCCAGCTTACCAGAGATCAGTGTCTCACCCCAGCCGTTGATGGCGGTAAGCGGCGTGCGCAGCTCATGGGAGACAGAGGAAATAAACTCAGATTTCATCTGCTCGTTCTGACTGATCCGGGTGGACATATCATTGATGGCGTCGATCAGATCACCGATCTCATCGTCATGCTCCTTTTCCAGCTGGATGCCGTAATAGCCCGAGGCAATGCGCTTGGCCGTATCTGTAATACTGCCCAGCGGCGCAATGATGGAACGGACAAAGTACATATTGACCAGATAGGTCAGCGCCATGACAAAGCACGCCGCCGCAAGGCAGATCACCACGACCAATGCGATCTGGCGGTCCATCAGGCTCAGAGACGTCACCATACGCAGCACGCCCTTGATCTCGCCATTGTTAGTGATCGGGGCAGACACCGCCATGATGCGCTGGCCGGTGGCCGGGTCGGATCCGGTCCAAGGGGAGATTTTCCCTGTGGAGATGGCGTCCGTGATGTCCGAGGTCTTGGGCTTGCTGCCGGAGGTCAGGCCGGAGGAGGACAGAAACACGCTGGGCTCCGCCTCCACAGTCAGAAATTGCAGCTCCAAGCTGCCCTTTTCATCGAAATCCCGCACATAGTATTCCGCCATGCGCTGGTACTCCGTCTCATTGGTGGCATAACTGGTGAAAAAGTCACAGACAGTCTGCACCTTTGTCTCCAGTCCGGTAAGCATGGAGTTGAAATAGTAGTTGCTCAAAACGATGGAGAGCAGGATCACGATG
The DNA here is from genome assembly GCA_937907975.1 of uncultured Clostridia bacterium. Taxonomy (GTDB): domain Bacteria; phylum Bacillota; class Clostridia; order Oscillospirales; family Oscillospiraceae; genus UMGS1766. The sequence goes on from CALEQS010000266.1 coordinate 7,228, forward strand.
GCAAGCAAAATGCTGCTGACAGTCAAAAAGCTGTTGCGTAGCCAGCGGTTGCGGATGCCGCGTCCACGATGCAGCCGGAACTTTCCCTTTGCTGTTTTTACCTTTGCCACCTTTTCCATCCCGCTCACCTTCTTTCCGGTTTCATGATGCACGTTTCAGATCAGAAGCCCCACTTATAGCCGTAGCCCCAGACCGTCGTGATATAGGTCGGGCTGGTGGGGTCGTCCTCCACCTTGATGCGCAGGCGGCGGATGTTCACGTCCACGATCTTGACCTCGCCATAGTAGTCCCGGCCCCAGACCGCCTCCAAAATTTCCTCGCGGGAGAGTGCCTTGCCCGGATTGTCCATAAACAGCTTGATGACGCTGTACTCCACCTGCGTCAGCTTGATGCGCACACCGTTCTTTTCCAGCGTGCGGTTGCGGGTATTCAGCAGGAAGGGCGGCTGAGAGATCTCGCCGCTGTCTGCCGGCGTATCGCCGCCGGCGCGGCGGTAGAGGGCGTCCACCCGGGCCGTCAGCTCCGCCGGAGAGAAGGGCTTGGTCACATAGTCATCCGCACCAGTCATCAGGCCGGTCACCTTGTCCATCTCCTGCGAACGCGCAGTTAACATAATAATTCCGATTTTGGAGTTATTGCCCCGGATCCGGCGGCAGACCTCAAAGCCGTCGATGCCTGGCAGCATGACATCCAGCAGCGCCACCTTGACATCCGGATTGCGCTTGAGTTTCTCCAGCGCCTCTTCCCCGCTGGACGCCTCAATGGTATAATAGCCCGCCCGCTTCAGATTGATGACCACGAAGCTGCGGATATTATCTTCATCTTCCAGAACCAGTACTTTACGCACGGGAATTCCTCCTCCATTATTGGATCAGTTGACCGACCAGTCGTTCAGGATCAGCTTGAAGCGCTCCACCAGTTCCCGGCGGCTCAGGCCACAGAACCAGCCGCTGTCCACAAACTCGGCGGAGTAGGTCGCATCCGTCGTCTGTGTGAGCAGAAAGCGCTCGCCTATCGTGGCGCGGCTGTCCCGGTTGGAGCCGGTGTTCTTCTGGATCATCAGGAAAGGTTCAGGCTGCTCCCCCAGACTGCCCTGATGATAAAACGTGATGCTGCGCTCCACCGTAGCGCCCACATTCGTATCGCTGCGGCTGACGATCAGACCATTCATATAGGTGCCATCCCAGCCAGTGAACCAGATTTCCGGCAGGATCAGGTACCAGCCGTCGCTGGTGTTATGATAAGTGTAATCCACCGAGTGCTCTGCGCCGTCCAGCGCGTACTGCACCCAATTCAGCACATAGGCTCCCTCGGAATGCTCCACATTGCCATTGCTACGCAGCGGGAGCGACATGGGCAACTCCAGCACATTGTCGCTGTTGATGTCCAGGGGCTCAGCCAGCGCCAGATGCACCGTTGTGCTGTCTCCGCTCTGGGAATCCATCGTCAAATTGGACAGGCGCTTATTGACAACGCCAAGCACATCTGTCACCACACTGGACGTGCTCCCCGCCGCAGGGCCGTTATCCCGCAGGAAACTGGTCACATAGAGGGCAGGATAGCTGTTGGTCAGATAGTGATAGCGGACAGAGTCCAGCGAATCGGCATTGGCGGAAAGGCTCACCGAATTGATGCTTTTCATCGTATCCTCGGACCAGTCGTAGTAGGTGGCCGTATTGCCGCCCTCGTCAGAGGAATTCATCAAGATGGAGACGATCTCCTCCTGATTATCCTGATCCATATCCTTGACGGCGTAGCGTGTGTAATTGGAGGCCGTCATCAATTCGGTCACATTGCCGTTTTCGATTGAGTAAGCTGAGAGGACATAGACGGTGCTGGAAATACGCCAGCCTACGACCAGCTCCTTGGTGGGGGTGCCGTTCAGCTGGCAGTAGACCACAGAGTTGATCATATCTCCGTCACCCGCGATGGTGCAGGCCTGTGTATAGCCGCCCTCGCCGTCCGCCTTGAAAATGCAGATCTTCAGCGGGTGCTCCTTTCCAGATGTATCCCGCAGGAAGGCCAGCGCCTCGTCCACGCCGTCGCCGTCCAGATCCTCCAGCTGAACGGACTGGGTATGGGAACCAGAGACCGGCGCAGCATACTCGTAGCCCATATTCAGCAGAGATTCCAGACTGGACTGAAGGCTTTTATACTCCGGTGAAGGGTCGGGCAGGGCATAAAGCTCCTCCGGCGCGCGCAATCCGCAGCCAGTCAGCGCCAGCGTCAGCACCGCCGTCAACAGCCCCAGCAGGATCCTTTTTCGCATCACGCTCCACCCCCTTTCACATTTAAATCCCTTTCCTGGCCATTTTACGGCTATTTTGATTTAGTATACCATATGATGGTTGAAATGGATAGACCAAAATGCCGGAAAAGAGGCGGGAATTTCTCCGCATATAACTTTTTCTTGCCAAGCGGATAAAGTTCCTGTATAATAGTCACTGGTCAACTATGCCGGTGTGATGGAATTGGTAGACGTAGTGGACTCAAAATCCACCGCCAGCGATGGCGTGCCGGTTCGAGTCCGGCCACCGGCACC
>CALEQS010000267.1 GCA_937907975.1 uncultured Clostridia bacterium
GCACGCACTTGCCCTCCATGACGGGCATGCCGGCCTCCGGGCCGATGTCGCCCAGGCCGAGGACGGCGGTGCCGTCGGTGACCACGGCCACGGTGTTCCAGCGGCCGGTCAGCTCATAGCTCTTGCTGGGGTCCTTCTGGATCTCCAGGCAGGGCTGGGCCACGCCGGGGGTATAGGCCAGCGACAGATCTTCCTTGGTCTTGACGTGCATTTTCGGGGCGATGGACAGCTTGCCCCGCCATTCATAGTGCTTCTTCAGGGATTCCTCCGCATAATTCATAGCAAAATACCTCCGCATCATTTAAATATGCATAGATGGCTTTATTATACCGGCCGGCGGATGATTTGACAAGGCAAAGCGGAAAAGCCGCGGCGGGACGTTATAATTTTCCTCTCCCGGTGCCATACTCCAAGGGAGAAAGGATGTGGTCAGATTGGTAAAGGGGATCTCCCGGCGGGTCATTGTGGTGCGCACGCCAGACCCGCGCTTCTTTGAACAGGCGGTGTTTTTTCTGCGGGAGGACGCGTTCCACCGGGAGGGCGTCACGAATGAGCAGGTGCTCTCCGAAGCCCGGCAGGTGGCGGCGGGCTATATCCGCCGCAGCCGGGCGGATGCGGCGGCGCCCCGAAAGCGCCGCATTCCCATCGGAGCCCGCTGGTGCGCCCTGGGCGCGGCGGCGGCCAGCCTCATCTGGGGCATATTTTTGCTGTTGTAAAGTTTCCGATGACGAAGGAAACCGCCCGTTTTACGGGCGGTTTTTCCGTGTAAAATAGAAAAAACTTTTGTAAAAACAACAAAATTTTGTTTTCGTCACAATTTACAAAAAAATAGGCCGATTTTCTCCGCTCTCAAGGCGAAAATATGGCTACTCCGGGGAAACTAATATGCCAGACCCTCTTGCAATCCCCGGACAGGTGTGCTAATATGAGCATGGTAGTTAATCAGAAGAAAGTTATTTTTCTTCTGCTATGTAACCCCAGGTTCCAATCTTATTTTGAAAGGAAGTCATTATCATGGCACAGTACAAGATTCAGAGAGCCAAGGGCGTTGAGGGCAGCACTGTTTACACTTATGTTGCTCCCGGCCACAACGAGTGCGTCCCCACCCGTCTGCACGATCCCGCTGACGTCGACGGCGGCAAGATGATCCAGGGCCTCACCTACTTCATCCCCGGCGGCGGCTGCGATTACGGCGCCAATCCTCTGGAGTCCATTTATTACATCCTCGAGGGCCAGATGACCCTGAAGACCGAGGACGGCGAGACCGTTCTGAACGCTGGCGACAGCTTCCACTGCTGCGGCGGCTGCCCCAAGAGCGTCACCAACAACGGCACTACCGTGACCAAGATGCTGGTCACCCTGCTGCCTCCTCAGGCCTGATTCTGATTCCTCTTCCGATCTGAGGATCGGCTGACGAATAAAACTTGTAATAAGGAGTAATTATTATGCCTAAGATTTATTCTGGCGATCTTACCAAGATGTTCGACATCTCCGGTAAGAAGGCTGTCATCATCGGCGGCGCCGGCGGTTTTGGTAAGGCCATTGCCGAGGGTTATGCCGCTAACGGCTGCGACGTGCTGATCTCTTCCCGTCGTGAGTCCGCTCTGCAGGAAGCCAAGGCTGAGATCGAGAAGGTCGCTGCCCCTGGCGTGAAGGTCCTCTACTTTGCTGGCGACGCCGGCGACGTTGAGACCGTTAAGAAGATGGTGGACTTCACCGTCGGCCCCGACGGTCTGGGCGGCTGCGACATCCTGGTCAACGCTCAGGGCATCAACCAGAAGATGTTCTCCTGGGAGATCGACAACGACTACTTCGAGAAGATGCTGCACACCAACGTCTCCTCCATGATGTACACCTGCCGTTACTTCGGCAACTGGATGAAGGATCACAACCTGGACAAGGGTGAGACCGCTGTTCCCGAGGCCGATTTCAAGGCTGGTATGCCCAACCCCAACAAGGGCTATGGCAAGATCATCAACTTCGGCTCCGTCCGCGGCATCCGTGCGGTTGCCAACGGCGGCATGGGCAACGTCCCCTACAACACCACCAAGGGTGCTGTCGAGATGCTGACCAAGGCCTTTGCTGCTGACCTGCGTCCCAACATCCAGGTCAACCTGATCGGGCCCACCATCACCTATACTCCCATGATGGTCGGCAAGCTGCCCCCCGATGAGGCTACCCGTAACCACATCGCCGATCCTCTGCCCGCTCAGCGTATCGGCTATGAGATCGACGTTGTCGGCCCCGCCATCTTCCTGGCTTCCGCCGCTTCCGACATGATTACCGCTTCCTCCATCTATCCCGATGGTGGTCTGGTTGCTACGTCCTGATTTTTACATCAGAAGAAGCATTCTCTACAGCGCACCGCTTCAGCGGTGCGCTGTTTTTACCTTCACTGGAAATCCACCGAATCTTATGCTAAAATGTAGAAAAACACATGAGAGGAGCGCGTATCCAATGGAGGAGAACAAGCCGCTGTGTCCCGATGCCGCAGAAGATGCAAAGGACGGTCTGGTCTTTGACATCCAGCAGGACCCTTACAACTATGTCATGCGGGTGGTGTTCTGTCGCTGGAAGCCGTTCATTCTGCGGGCCATGGACTTTGATGAGGGAAAGCTGACCCATTTTTCCCGCTTTACCAAGCAGCTGCCCATCACCCAGAAGGTGCTCTCGGAAAACCTGCGCCAGCTGGAGGCGGACGGACTCATCTACCGCACCGTGCTGCCCACCACACCGCCGCAGGTGGAGTACCGCCTCACTCCGGCGGGCAAGAGCCTGATCCCCCTGCTGGACCATATCTACGACTGGGGCTGGGAGGAGATGCAGCGCCGGGAGCTGCCCATCGACGCGCTGGGCGAGATGTGGCACGGCAAGCGTGAGCCCGACGAGGCCATCATGAACCACCCCTACAAGAAAACCTACGACAAATAACGGCGTTTTTCGACGGCTCGGAGCAGTTTTCCCTTTTTGCTCCGGGCCGCCTTTTGCTTTTGCACAGAAAATTTCCTGATTTTGATGCTTACCTCCAGGTAACTGGGTTACCTCTTCGGAAGAACGATACTTTTTTGTGCGTTCTTGCTAAAATTCAGTGCCCATGCTAGACTTTCCTTGTTGAGATTCAGGAGATTCCTGAGAGAAAGAAAAGGAGGAAAACAAACCTATGTCAACCACCATCGGCATTCTGTCCATCGTTGTGGCATTCGCCGCGCTGATCGTGCTGACATACAAGGGCATGTCGGTCATGTATGTGGCCCCGCTGTGTGCCCTGTTTGTCGCACTGGTCAACCGCATCCCCCTGCTGGACGCCATCACCGGCCCCTTCCTGGGCGGCACCACCGGCTTTATCACCGGCCTGCTCCCCATCTTCATGCTGTCCATTCTGATGGGCCGCGTGTATGTGGAATCCGGCGCGGCGGTCAACATTGCCAGCACCCTGATGAAGGTCTTTGCCCGCAACGCTTCCGGCCCCCGCAAGCAGACCATCGCAGTCTACATCTGCATCGCGGTCAGCTGGGCCATGTGTTTCGGCGGCATCGACACTTTCTGCGCCCTGTTCACCCTGTTCCCTGTCATGCTGACCATCTGTGCGGAGGCCAACATTCCCCGTAAATATCTGATCGGCCTGATCACCTGCGGCGTTTCCACCGCCGCTCTGACCCCCGGCGCCCCTCTGGTGACCAACTACACCCCCATGAATATCCTGGGCACCTCCTCTGCGGCCGGCTTGATCCCCGGTCTGGCGGCCGTGCTGGTCATGCTGCTGGGCGGCGGCATCTACCTCTGCAAGTCCATCCATAAGGCCTCCGCCCGCGGCGAGGTCTTTGAGCCGGGCAACGTGCCCTTTACTCCCCCTGAGGAGGGCCGCAAGTATCCCCCCTTCCTCGTGGCTCTGCTTCCCCTGATCGCAGTGGTCGTGGTGTTCAACCTGATCAATAACCTGATCCCCGCTCTGGCGCTGGGCTTTGTCCTCTCTCTGGTGCTGCTGGTGCCCTTCTTCCCCAAGACTGCCGAGTGCGGCCGGGGCAAGGCCCTCATCAACACTCTGAACGAGGGCGGCCGCTCCACTGCTGAGTCCATCTTCATGGGCGCTATCGTGGTGGGCTTCGCCTCCGTGGTGCAGGCCACCGCCGCCTATCAGGTCATGGTGGACGGTCTGCTGAGCCTGCCACTCCCCGCGCCGATTCTGGTCGTTATTGCTGTGGCAATTCTGGTCGGCCTCACCGGATCTCCACCCGCTGGTCTGGCCATCGTGGTGCCCGTGCTGGCCGCCAACCTGAGTCTGTCCCCCATTGCGATCCATCGTATCGCCACCACCGCCGCTACCACCTTCGACACGCTGCCCTTCCAGGGCGCTATCCTCATCATGCTCAGCATGGCTGACCTGAAGCACAAGGACGGCTATCCCCCTGTCATGATGTGCACTGTCGTGTGGACGCTGGCCGCTTCCGTGGTCGCCGCGATCCTGTTCGCCATCTTCCCGGGTCTCACCTGAGGTACCCGGCTCCCGCACTCTTCTGTGATCCCCTGAGAAAAGGCCGCCTCCGGGCGGCCTTTTCTCGAGTGCGCCGGATCTTTCCGCCTGCGGCTGGCGCAGCTCTGAGCGGCTCAGATACGCCCCGCAGAAGGTTACAGTGTTACTTGAAAGTAACTCCTTTTCAGGGCAAAAATGTTCTGCTACAATGAAACCATCAAAAGAACCGAACACCATTTATTTCATGCTAAGAAAGGAAGTATCACAATGGGCTGCAATAAATATCCCCATATGTTCGCCCCGATGACCATCAAGGGCGTCACCTTCAAGAACCGTGTGCTGGCCTCCCCGATCACCACCAACCGGATCGTGGACCACGGCTACCCAACCCCCGAGGGCATCGACGTCTATGAGACCAAGGCCCGCGGCGGCTTTGCGGAAGTCACCGTCACCGAGAGCTTTATCGACCACGAGTACGCCTGGCGCCACGAGCACGGCCTGGACGTGTGGTCCAACCCCATGACCACCTTCCACATGGAGTCCATCATGACCCTGACCGAGGCTATCAAGGCCCACGGCGCTGTGGCCTCCATTCAGCTGAACCACGTCGGCGCCATGAACCACCCCGACACCATCCCCGGCCACAAGAACCCCATCGGCCCCTCCTCCTTCATCCGTGAGGACGGCGTGCAGGTCGAGGGCATGACGCTGCAGATGATGGAGACCGTGGCTGACCACTGGGCCGAGGCCGCCTGGGTATGTAAGTCCCTGGGTTTCCAGATGATCAACCTGCACGGCGGCCACGGCTGGCTGCTGAACCAGTTCATCTCCCCCCGCTTCAACCACCGCACCGACGAGTTCGGCGGCAGCATGGAAAACCGCGCCCGCTTCCCGATCATGGTCTGCGACCGCATCAAGCAGGTCTGCGGCGACGACTTCCTCATTGAGTACCGTATGTCCGGCTCCGAGCGCATCAAGGGCGGCATGACGCTGGAAGACGGCATTGAGTTCGCCAAGCTCATTCAGGATCATGTCGATCTGATCCACGTTACCTCCGGCGTCTATCAGGATCACGTCAACACCAAGGCCTTCAGCTCCATGTTCGACAAGCACGGCTGCAACCTGGATCTGGCCGAGGCCATCAAGAAGAATGTCCACGTCCCCGTGGTGGCCGTCGGCGGCTTCAACGGCCCCGATCAGGTGGAGGAGGCCATCGCCTCCGGCAAGTGCGACTTCGTGGCGCTGGGCCGTCAGCAGTTCGCCGACCCCGAGTTCGTCAACAAGACCCGCGACGGCCTGGAGGACACCATCGCCCCCTGCCTGCGCTGCTCCTGCTTCAACCCGCTGGCCTCCAACCCCGGCGAGCGCCCCATCCCCTCCCTGTGGCACTGCGCCGTCAACCCCTGGGGCCAGCGCGAGCTGCGCTGGCGCAACGCCCCCAAGCCCAAGGGAAAGCGCAATGTGGTCATCGTGGGCGGCGGCGTGTCCGGTATGTATGCCGCTGTCACCGCTGCTGAGCGCGGCCACGACGTCACTCTGGTGGAGAAGGCCGACAAGCTGGGCGGCCAGCTCTGGTTCACCGAGATCGACACCGACAAGGAGTCCCTGCTCCGCTTCCGCGACAGCATGATCGCCCGCTGCAAGTACGCCGGCGTGAAGATCCTGCTGAACACCGAGGCCACCAAGGAGAGCATCCAGGCCATGCACCCCGACTACGTCATCTGCTCCGTGGGCGCCCATCCCTTTGTGCCCCCCGTCAAGGGCATCGAAAATGCCGAGCACGCCCTGTATGCCTACACCCACCCCGACGAGATCAAGGGCAAGAAGATCATCATCATCGGCGGCGGCGCCATCGGCTGCGAGAGCGGCTACTTCTTCGCCAGCGAGTGGGGCGCTCAGGTGGACATTCTGGAGATGCGCGACGACGTCTGCAAGGACTCCGGCATGAGCCAGCGCATGGCCCTGCTGCCCCGCATGAAGAAGTCCGGCATGGGCACCTACTGCTCCGTCAAGGTGCAGGAAATCACCGATAAGGGTGTCAAGTTTGTTGACAAGGACGGCAATGAGCAGTTCATCGAGGCCGATCTGGTGCTCCACTGCTGCGGCAGCCGCGCCAATGACGACATCGTCAAGAGCCTTGAGGGCTGCTGCGACCGCTTTGTCGTCACTGGCGACGCCAAGCAGGCCCGCACCGTCAAGATGGCCACCTATGAAGGCTTCTGCGCTGCGATGGATATTCTGTAATTGCAAGTCCGGTGAGCGCAGACCTCTTTGCGGCCTGCGCTGCGATGGATATATTCTGTAAGCACAGATCACCGGGCGCACGCCTCTTTGCGGTGTGCGCCGGCATGGATATTCTGTAAGTAAGTACAGCTCAATATGCAGATAAGGGCAGGCATCCCATTGGATGCCTGCCCCAGCCGGTCGAAAAAGCCCAGCTGAAGCTGGACTTTTTCGACCGGCTGAGTGCCCCTTCACCATCGGTGAAGGGGCACTCTACTTTTTTACACAAACAAAATGCCGACATTGGCGGCAAGCAGGAGCACGGCGCACACCCAGATGCCGACGCTTCCGGGCAGGCAGAGCATCACGTCCCGGGTGGAGACGGGATAGGCCGGGGGCGCGTGACGGTAGGAGCGGGCATAGCGGATAAAGCACCATGCGGCGAAGGCCGCCAGCGCGATCAGAATGATCCCGGCGGCGACGGTGCCGCCCTCGCCCAGCTCATAGAGGGCGGAAAAGCCCAGCGAGGAGAGGTTCAGCGCCGCGTGGCACACCATGGAGTGCCAGATCTTCCCCGTTTTCAGCACGATGCCCGCCAGCACCATGCCCAGCGCGGCGGCATAGAAGAGCTGGCCAAGATTGACGTGGTACAGTCCGAAGGCCACGCCGCAGAGGATGATGGCGCAGCGGTCACCGAAGGGGCGCAGGCGGTCAAGCAGCAGCTTGCGGAAGATCAGCTCCTCAAAGATGGGCGCGGCCACCCCGGCCAGCAGGATGAGCAGGGGCATGGGGGTGGAGTCGAACATATTCTGGGTCACATCGTTGAGGGGCTTGTCCGAAAAATTCTGGAGCAGGGAGGTGACGATGGCGGTGACCATGTTGAAAAAGTAGGCCACGCCCACGCAGTAGAGCATGGAGCGCACCAGTGCTTTTGCGCTCAGCGGCAGTCCCGGCGCACGCCCCTTGGGAAGCGGGCGGAGGATGAGCCACATCAGGATGGGGGCAAGGCCGAACATGACCACATAGCTGAGCAGCATGCTCAGCCAGACATTGCCCGCCACACCGGGGATCAGGTAGACCGCGCCGCCCAGCAGCTGCCCGGCGGCCACATAGGCCAGCAGCGCCCAGCCAACGCGCCCCAGCCGGCGGGAGATCAGTTTTTTGTCTTGTGGGTCCATAAAATGTCCTTTCTGGGGGAGCTGAGCCCCCGTCAGATCTCCCTCTGCTCCTCATCCTCCACAAGGCGCTCGTGCACCTCGCGTTCGTCCCGCTCGAAGTCCACGAACATCATGCAGAAGGCGATGACCAGCAGGATGGAGGCACAGCA
>CALEQS010000268.1 GCA_937907975.1 uncultured Clostridia bacterium
GGCGGCCGCCTTGGCCTCCTCAAACCCCCGCAGTGAGCGGCGGAAGCTGTCCCGGAACACCATGCCCGCCGGAGTCAGGCTGATGGCGTTCTTGCGGGAGCGGTCAAAGAGGGCGCAGCCCAGCTCGTGCTCCAGCTGCTGGATCTGGCGGCTCACCGAGGGCTGGGAGACGTAGAGTTCGTCCGCCGCCTGGGAAAAGCTCATGCAGTCGGCCACCTTGAGAAAATATTGGATCTGTAATGAGGTCATCGTCTTTTCCTCCGCAAATCAGCATTGCCCGTATAGTATAGCATTGTTATGTGCTTTTGGCTATAACAAAATCAACTGGATAGATATTTGAAGTGAAATTCCTTCCGCGTTATACTAATCTTATAATAGTATAGACATACACCAACGAGATATGGGGGTAAACTATGACAAAACAGCGTTTTGATAATACCCGAATTGAAAAACTGCGCCGGGCAATGCTGGTCCGACCCTCGGTCTGCGTGGAGCGGGCCAGACTGATTACCGAGTCCTACCGTACCACAGAGGGGGAGAGCGCACCGATCCGCCGGGGCCGCGCATTTGCTCATCTGCTAGAGCACATGACGGTTCATATTTATCCCGACGAGCTGATCGTCGGTCGTCCTACCTCCAAGGTGCGAGGCGGCTCCATCAGCCCGGAATTGCAGTGTGACTGGATTCTGAATGAGCTGGATGTATTGTCTACCCGGGAGACCGACCCCTTTGAGCCGTTGACGGACGAAGAGCGGGCGGTACTGGCTGAGGTGGTACCCTATTGGAGTGAACGTTCTCTGCGTCACCATTGGGCCGAAGAGGTACCACCTGAAAGTAAACCCTATGACGATCTCATCATCGGTGGCGGTGCGTTTTGCGGGAATAATCAATTCCCCGGTCACGCCTCCCCGGATTTTGGCCAGCTACTGCGTTATGGCGCAGAGGGGCTGGCACAGCAGGTACAGCAGAAGCTGGTCGAGGGCGGTACGCAGGCGCAGCGGGAAGAGTGGTTGGGAATGGAGCTCTGTCTCAATGCGCTGGCTGGTCTGGGCGATCGCTATGCTGCCGAAGCCCGCCGTCTGGCCGGAACGGAAACGGATCCGGCCAGACGGGCAGAGCTGCTGGAGATTGCAGAGGTTTGTGAAAAGGTACCTCGCAAACCAGCAGAGACCTTCCGTGAGGCCATTCAGTCTCTGTGGTTTGGTTATATCTGCGTTATGCTGGAAAACTGGGGCACCGGCAATACCTTTCTTCGTGTGGATCAGTATCTCTATCCTTATTATCAAAAGAGCGCAGTTAACGGCATGACAGCTCAGCAGGCCTATGAGCTGACGGCGATGCTGCTCATCAACTGCAATTCCGACTGCGTCGTTTACAGTGAAGCCCGCAGCCATGGTTTTGCAGGCAATAACTCTGGCTGCTCCTTCACCATCGGAGGTGTCACCCCGAAGGGGGAGTGTGCAGTCAACGAGCTGTCCTATCTTGTTCTGGAGGCTGAGCGGGCGGTCAACATGGGTAGTGACGATGTTGTGGTGCGCATTGCGGACGACACGCCGGAAGACTTTGTTCATTTGGCCTGTGAAGTGGCCCGTGATGTAGGCGGAAAGTTGAAGTTTCTCAGTGACGAAGGTACTAAGCGCAACCTGCTGCTGGATGGCATGACTATGGAGCAGGCTAATGATTACGCCATCGTGGGCTGCACTTCGCCAACAGTAGGCGGCCTGAGTTATAATATTCCCGGCGGCATCATCAGCCTGCCCGGCATTCTGGAACTGGCTCTTAATAATGGCATCCACCGGCTTACCGGACTTCAACTGGGTGCGCAGACGGGAAACGCTGCCAATTTTGGCAGTTATAACGAGATTTGGGATGCTTTCTGCACACAGGTGCGTAAGGTCATCCCCCACTGCCATCAAATTAAAAATGCCGATAAGGCAGTGATTTCCCGCTATATGCCGTCTCCCCTTCAATCCAGTCTGCTTCCGATATGTCTGGAGCGGGGCGAGGATGTGAGCAGTGGCGGCACGAAACCGTTTTATTCCTTTGCCATGTCACTGGCCGGTGCGCCCAACGTGGGCGATTCGCTGGCGGCTATCAAGAAATATGTGTTCGAAGAGCATAAGGTCACTATGGACACTATCGTAAATGCACTGAACGCCAACTTTGAGGGTTATGAGGATCTGCAAAAGCTGCTGCTCAGAGCTCCTAAATTTGGTAATAATGATCCCTATGTGGATACGATTGTCAACGACGTGCTGAGCTTTGTTTCTGATGTGGTGGCGGAGACCCCTGGTTTCCACGGGGCACAGTCTACCGTGGCTGCCGCTGCTGTTACTGCCAATATCGGCTTGGGAATGGTGTGCGGAGCTACCCCGGACGGCCGAAAGGCGGGAGAGCCCATCTCTGAGGGCGGTATCTCCCCGGCTCAGGGCCGCAACAGCAGCGGGACCACGGCGACAATGCTGTCCATTGCCAAGCTGGACCACACCAAGCTGCGCCACGGCGAGGTGCTCAATATGCGCATCAATCCGGAAGCCGTAGCCGGAGATGAAAAGCTGCGCAAGTTTGAAGCGATGATCCGCTCCTATTTTAAGGCGGGAGGTTGCTTTGTCCAGTTCAATATCGTCTCCACTGAGACACTGCGGGACGCGCAGCGTCATCCGGAAAACCATCGGGATCTGGTGGTGCGGGTGGCCACCTACGCCGCCTACTTTGTGGAGCTGGGGGCGGAGCTTCAGAATGATATTATCAACCGGATGGAGTTCTCCGAATGTTGAACGGGAAGTGTAAAAGTCCTTCCGCAACAGTGTTCAATGTCGTCCATGGTTCCTTTGTAGACGGCTGGGGTATCCGTACTACAGTGTTCTTGAAAGGGTGTCCACTGCGGTGCCTTTGGTGCTGCAACCCGGAGAGCCAACGCCGGGTACCGGAGCTGCGGCTTATCAGTGAACACTGCTCTGGCTGCGGAAAGTGCTTGAGTGTCTGTCCCCGAAGCGCCCTGTCTCTTGCGGAGGATCGGGTGCAAGTGGATCGGATCAAATGCGACGGATGCGGGAAATGCACTGAAGTCTGCTGGCCCGGCGCGCTGGAGCTCTGGGGAAAGGAACGTACGGCGGAGGATGTGTTTGCTGAGTGCGTCCGGGATGCAGAGTTTTACCGACAGAGCGGTGGCGGCGTCACTCTAAGCGGCGGTGAGCCCACCCAGTGGCCGGAGTTCTGCCTTGAAATGCTGCGTCTGTGTCATGAGGCGGGTATTCCGGTGGCCATTGATTGCTGCGGACAGGTCACGGCGCCGGAGGGGCTGGAGGTGCTGCGTCAAGCCGATCTCATCTTATTTGATGTGAAGGGGCTGGATCCGGAGCAGCACCGGCGCAATACCGGTGTAGACAACAGTGTCATTCAAGATAATCTGAACTTGCTGGAGGCGTGGGGTAAGGATGTCATTGTCCGATATCCTGTCATTCCAAATCACAATTGGCAGGAGGCAAAGGCCATTGCCGACCGGCTGGCAGCACTAAAGTGCGTCAAGCGTGTGGATCTCATCCCCTATCACCAGTTTGGCAGCGGAAAATATGAGCAGTTGGGCCGGAGCTATTTGTTGGAGGAGCAGCCCATCCCTGAGGAGGAGCAGCAGAACCTGCTCCAGCTGTTTCAGGAGCGTGGACTGAACGCCCAGCTGGGCGGATAGAGCCAAGGCTAAAAGCAAAGATTTTAAGACAAAGCGAGGAAGACTAAACTATGCGTTACGAAGATGTATATGAGATGAAGAAACACTCCCTGGAGGAGTGTCTTGCGCTGATCGAGAGCGGCGACACCATCGCTGTCTCCGGCGTGGCTACGGAGCCCACAGAGTTTCTGAGCCACTTCACCGAGATCGTCCCCCGGCTCCACGACGTGACCGTCGTCAAGAGCAAGGACAACGAGTATGAATATCTGCGCGACCCGGCCACAAAGGGCCACGTCATGACCGTCGGCCACTTCTATGCCAAGAATATGCGGGAAGGCCACGAGCTGGGCATCGCGTCCTACATTCCCTCTGACCTGCACAATTACATGGCGGAGCGGGTGGCCTACAAGCCCAACAACGTGTTTGTGGCCCAGGTGGCGGACATGGAGGACGGCTCCTTCCAGATCCCCTACTGCAAGATGTTTGAGGAGGAGGCTTTTGCCTGCGCGGATAAGGTTATTCTGGAGGTCAATCCCAATTTCCGCCGGGTCAAGGGCGGACTGGAGATCCCGCTGAAGCGGGTCACCTCCTTCTTCGTCTCCGAAAAGCCCATTTTTACCATCCCCCGCTCGGTGCCCACGGAGATGGACCACAAGATTGGCCGCTATGTGGCCGACCTGATCCACGACGGCGACTGCATCCAGCTGGGCATCGGCGGCCTGCCCGACGCCGTGGGCGAGTATCTGAAGGAGAAAAATGATCTGGGCATCCACTCCGAGCTGTTCTCCTCCACCATGGCCGACCTGATCGAGGCGGGCAATGTCACCGGCAGAAAGAAAAATCTGAACCGGGGCAAGCATCTGGCCACCTTCTGCATCGGCGATCAGCACCTCTTTGAGACGGTGTCCAGCGATCCAAACTGTTATCTGGTGCCCTGCTCCTATGGCAACGATCCCTTCGTCATCTCCCAGAACGACCACATGATCAGCGTCAACACCGCCATGGAGATCGACATCACCGGTCAGATCTGCTCCGAGAGCATTGGCCCCAAGCAGTTCTCCGGCACCGGCGGCGCCGCCGACTATGCCTACGGCGCCATGCACTCCCGGGGCGGCCGGGGCATCGTGGCCTTTGCCTCCACCGCCAAGGGGGGCACCATCTCCAAGATCAAGTCCATCCTGACCCCCGGCGCGGCGGTGTCCATCTCCCGCAACCTGGCGGACACGATTATCACCGAGTACGGCGTGGCCGAGCTGCGCGGGCGCACCATCCGGGAGCGGGCCGACGCCCTCATCGCCATCGCCCACCCCAAATTCCGCGACCAGCTGCGCAAAGAGGCAAGGGACTACGGTATCCTGGTGGATTAACTGCAAGAAAAGGCACCGCCTTTTCTTGCATGAGGCTGCATACGCGGCCGCACTCGATTGCTTGCACAAAAGTCGCACGGCCGCGTATGAGAAGTGTCATTTCCGAGGTACACGCCCCGGAAATGACGTAATTTAAATTTGTTCCGATGCCTGCGGGCATCGGAATTCTGTGAAACTGGCGATAAGCACAGCGAATCATACTATTCCATCTGACATCTCACGGGCAAGGTCAGCTTGACCTTGCCCGTTATTCTGAAATTGGACATAGCAAAATAGTCAGTTTGATGCTATAATAGCGGAAATTTCCAAAGAGGAGAGAGATTTCCGATGTTTACATTTCCTGAACGGAGAAAACAGCATCCCACCAAGTAGCTGACCATGACGGCCCTGCTGATGGCGATGAATGTGGTGATGAGCTCCTTCAGCATTCCGGTGCCCGGCGGACACCTGTATCTGAACGACATGGTGATCTGCACCGCGGCCATCCTGCTGGACCCGCTGGGGGCCTGGTGGGCGTCGTCGGCGCATTTCTGGGCGACCCGTTCTTTTATCCGGCCCCATATTCGTCTCCCTTGTGACCCACGGCCTGCAGGCCGTGGCAGTGTGCCTCATCAGCCACTACGGCGCCGGGGAGAAGCGGGGCGGCCGCACCTGCATCGGCTTGCTGGTGGGTGTGATCATCAACGTGGTGGGCTATTCCATCGGCCGCAGTTTTGTCTATGCCACCCCGAAGGCGGCTCTGCTGAAGCTGCCCTTCCAGATTTTCCAGGCCTCCTTCGGCGCAGTCGTCGCCGGTCTGCTCTGCTTCAAAGCAGGCATTATGAAGGTGTTCAAAAAAGTTGCAGCTTAACTCACAGGCGGCTCAGGTCGAATGACCTGAGCCGTCTGTTTTGTAGAAAATTTTGATTGCAGCTGGTTTCACAGAATTCCGCCCGCCGCAGTGGGCGGAATCAATTGCAGTCAGAAAAAGCCGAGGACATGTGCCTCGGCTTTTTCACTGCTCGGTTCGCCAGTGTGCGAGCATAGCGAGTGCGCGCAGCGAACCGCAGCCCCTCCAACGAAGGCGCTGCCTTCGTTGGACTTTATTTTGCCCATCCACGGCACCGCTCCACGGCCTTGTGCCAGCTGGCCATGAGGGCCTCCCGCTTTTCCGCATCTGCCGTGGGCTGATAGATGGTGTCGCACACCCACAGGCGCTTCAGCTCCTCCTGATCGGCCCAGACGCCGGCGGCCAGACCGGCCAGATAGGCCGCGCCCAGCGCGGTGGTCTCCCGGATGGCCGGACGGCGTACAACGCATCCGGTCACATCCGCCTGAAACTGCATGAGGAAGCTGTCCCGGCTGGCGCCGCCGTCCGCCTTGAGCGACCGGAGTTTTAAGCCGGTGTCCGCCTCCATGCACGCCACCAGATCGGCCACCTGATAGGCGATGGACTCCTGAGCGGCCCGGATGATGTGCTCCCGCTTTGTGCCCCGGGTCAGGCCGAAGATCGCCCCCCGGGCGTACATATCCCAGTGGGGCGCACCCAGCCCGGTGAAGGCGGGCACCAGATAGACCCCGCCGTTGTCCTCCACCTTCTGAGCATAATACTCCGCGTCCCGGCTCTCGGTGAAAAAGCGCATCTCATCCCGCAGCCACTGGATCACCGCGCCGCCCACAAAGACGGAGCCCTCCAGCGCGTACTGCACTTTTCCGTTCAACCCCACGGCAATGGTGCTCACCAGTCCGTTTTTGCTCTCACAGGGCTGAGAACCGGTGTTCATCAGCAGGAAGCAGCCGGTGCCATAGGTGTTTTTCGCCTCGCCCGCCTCAAAGCAGGTCTGGCCGAACAGGGCGGCCTGCTGATCGCCGGCAATGCCCGCGATGGGCACCTTCACGCCCTGAATGTCGGTATAGCCGTAGATCTCACTGCTGCTGCGCACCTCCGGGAGCATGGCCCGGGGGATGTCCAGCGCGTCCAGCAGTGTGTCGTCCCAGTCCAGCTTGTGGATGTCAAAGAGCATGGTGCGGCTGGCGTTGGTGTAGTCGGTCACATGGACGGCTCCGTTGGTCAGCTTCCACAGCAGCCAGCTGTCTACCGTGCCGAAGAGCACCTCGCCCCGCCGGGCCTTCTCCCGGGCCCTCTCCACATGGTCGAGGATCCACTTGATCTTGGTGGCGGAGAAATAGGCGTCCGGGATCAGACCGGTGGTTTTGCGGATGTGGTCGGTGAGCCAGGCCTGCACCAGTTCGTCCACGATATCCGCCGTCCGGCGGCACTGCCACACAATGGCGTTGTAGATGGGCTGGCCGGTGGCCTTGTCCCACAGAATGGTGGTTTCCCGCTGGTTGGTGATGCCGATGGCGGCAATGTCTTTGGGCGAGATGCCGGTCTGGGCGATGATCTCCATCATCACCGCATACTGGCTGGACCAGATCTCCATGGCGTTGTGTTCCACCCAGCCGTCCTGGGGAAAATACTGCGTAAATTCCTTCTGGCTCACGCCAAGAATGTTCTGCTCCCGGTCAAACAAAATCGCCCGGGAGCTGGTGGTTCCCTGATCCAGGGAGAGCAGGTAGGTTCCCATGTGTGCACCTTCTCTGTTGAAATATTCGTGCCTCTATCATAGCAGAACCGGGCAGAAACCGCAATGTCTCTGCCCGAGGAGAGGAGAAGGATAAATTGGGGCTTGTTGCGCACCTTCAAAAGCCTTCCTCTTGAGGGGAAGGTGCCGAACGCAGTGAGGCGGATGAGGTGGCGACGAACAGAAAGCTATTCTAGACCTGCCCCCTCATCAGTCTGCTTCGCAGACAGCTTCCCCCCGAGGGGGAAGCCTTTCGGAAGTCCCTACTCTTCCACAAGCCCCAATTTCCCACATTAGAAGATGGTTAAAAAGCGCTGCATCCTCTTGGCTGCTGACGCAAATGGCGCTATAATAAAAAAATAAAAAGCAAAGCGGCGTCCCGAATCGGGGCGCAGCTTGTTTGATAAGTGAGGTTTGAACAGG
>CALEQS010000269.1 GCA_937907975.1 uncultured Clostridia bacterium
TCGCCGAAGGCGCTGGAGACCAGATTGGCGATGAGGGCGGAGAGCACGCAGGGGACGAGGGCGGCGTAATACATCACGCCGATGCTCTCCACCTCCATGGCAAATACCGCTGCGGACAGCGGCGTGCCGAACAGAGCGGAGAAGCCGCCGGCCATGCCGCACATGGTGATGATGCGCTCGTCCTTGTCGTCCAGCCGGAGCACCCGGCCCAATGAGCCGGACAGACAGCCACCCAGCTGGAGTGCTGCGCCCTCGCGCCCGGCGGAGCCGCCGGTCAGGTGAGTGAGCACCGTGCCGAGAAAGATGAGCGGCGCGGTGCGGAAGCGGAGCACCCGGCCCTCACGGACGGCACCGATCACAAATTCGGTACCCCGGTCATCCTGCATCTTTGTGACATGGTAGCTGGCCACAATGACCAGACCGGCCAGCGGCAGGAAAAAGATCATCCACCAGTGTTCCCCGCGGAAGCGGGTGGCCCAGTCGATGGAGTAATGAAAGGCAGTGCCCACCACACCGGTGACGCCGCCCACCAGACAGGCAAACAGCAGCCATTTCAGAAAGGCCGCCGTGTTGGTGCGAATGGCGGCCAGGTCGTGTTTCAGTTCGTCCTTCATGGAATATTACCTCGGGTCTTGATTCTTTCTCTGAACTTTAATCATACCGCCGAACGGGAGATGGGTCAATCATTTGCTGTGCAAAAATAACGCGGGATGCGCAGTTTTTGTGCATCCCGCATTGAAAGTGCGAAATTAAAGGTGGAGAACGCGGGCTTTGATCTCCTTTGTCTTGCCCACATTCCAGAAGTTCTCACCCAGATAGCCGCAGGTGCGGCGGGTGACGTTCATCTTGGTCTGATCCTTGTTGCCGCAGCAGGGGCACTCCCACTCCAGATCGTCGTTGATGATGATCTCGCCGTCGTAGCCGCACACCTGGCAGTAGTCGCTCTTGGTGTTGAACTCGGCGTACTGGATGTTGTCATAGATGAAGCGGACAACGTCCTTCAGAGCGGTCAGGTTGTGGCGCATATTGGGGATCTCCACATAGCTGATGGCGCCGCCGGGGGACAGGCGCTGGAACTCGCTCTCGATGGCGAACTTGGAGAAGGCATCGATCTTCTCCCGCACGTCCACATGGTAGGAGTTGGTGTAGTAGCCCTTGTCGGTGATGTCCTTCACATCGCCGAACTTCTCCTTGTCGATGCGGGCGAAGCGGTAGCACAGGCTCTCGGCGGGGGGGCCGTAGAGGGAGAAACCGATGTCGGGTTTGTCCCGCCACTCGTAGCACTTGTCGCGCAGGTGGGTCATCAGGCGGAGGGCGAAGTCCTTGCCCTCAGGCTCGGTCTGGCTGCACCCCTTCATCAGCTTGGTCACCTCGTAGATGCCGATATAGCCCAGAGAGATGGTGGAGTAGCCGCCCACCAGGTAGCGGTCGATGGTCTCGCCGCTCTTCAGACGGGCGATGGCGCCGTGCTGCCAGTGCACCGGGGAGACGTCGCTCTTGACGCCCATCAGGGCGTTGTGGCGGCACATGAGGGCCTCAAAGCAGATCTCCAGCCGCTCGTCCAGCAGCTTCCAGAAGGCGTCCTCATTCTCGGGGATCTTGCGGCCGCCGTCGCTGACGATCAGGCCGATCTGGGGCAGGTTGATGGAGCACACGCCCTGGTTGAAGCGGCCCTCGTACTTGTACTCGCCGGTAGCCGGGTCGATCCAGTCGGTCAGGAAGCTGCGGCAGCCCATGGGGGAGAACACGTTGCCCTCGTGGTACTGGCGCATGACCTTGGCGGAGATATAGTCGGGGTACATCCGCTTGGCGGAGCACTTGACGGCCAGTTCGGTGATATAGTCGTACTTGCCGCCGTTCAGACAGTTGTTCTCGTCCAGCACATACACCAGCTTGGGGAAGGCGGGGGTGACATAGACGCCGGCGGCGTTCTTGATGCCCTCCAGACGCTGGCGGAGGATCTCCTCCACGATCTTGGCGTTCTCGGCCAGATAGGGGTCGTCATCCCGCAGATAGAGGAACAGGGTGACAAAGGGGGACTGGCCGTTGGTGGTCATCAGGGTGTTGATCTGATACTGGATGGTCT
>CALEQS010000270.1 GCA_937907975.1 uncultured Clostridia bacterium
GCGGCGAGATCGTGTTCACCAATGAAAACCAGATCTACACGAAGCACGACCCTACGTTCCACGGCGAGTCTGGCCTGATCCGGGAGTTCTGCGCCCAGACTGGCATCACCGATCTGCATGAGTACACAATGTATTCCAGCTGTGAGCCCTGCTTCATGTGCAGCGGTGCCATGGTGTGGGTTAAGCTGGGGCGGCTGGTCTACGGCGCGAGCAATGACGATCTGGAGCGCATCCTCGGCAATGAGGGGTGCAGCTGCGCCCAGATGGTGTTTGACCATTCCTTCTGGCACCCGCAGGTCACCGCGGGGGTTCTGCGGGAAGACGCTTTGGAAATTCTGCAAAATTATTTTGACGATCATCAAAAGGGATAATATATTCAATCCTTTGAAACGCGTATCTGCGGGTAAAAGAGCATATCAGAACTGAAAGTGTAAAGCGTATCGCGCAGGAAACGCCGCTCAAAGGCGTTTCCTGTGCGGAGCATATTCCTCTCGGGGATGATCTGCCGCACGGGCGGGATCTCTATAAATCGGAGCCCGCAATAAAATACTTGACGAACAGGGCGGAGTTCTTTTATAGTATGAACGGCTAGAAGTGAGCTGGCGGAAAGACCAGCTTGATTTTATCTTACAGAGTTAATTTAGACTAATACACATTAGCGTACACTAATGCATATTACACATAAACGCAATGGAGACGTGATGTATGATGATAGACAAGCGGCTGGTCGGACAGGTCAGCGGAAGCAAGAAGTACATCGCCGGGAATGTGGCCCTGCAATGGGTGTCCCTGCTGGCGAACATTATTATGATGTATGCAATTACGAAACTGCTGGCCGGACTGTGGGACGGCACGGCGGGGGAGCGGGAGATTTTGCTCACGCTGCTGGTGGGCGTCTGTGCGGCGCTGGTGCGCTTCGGGTGCGTCAAGGGGAGCGCGCGCATGAGCTTCCTCTCCTCCCGGGCGGTGAAAAAGACCCTGCGGCGGCTCATCTATGAAATGCTGCTCCGCCTCGGCACATCCTATCGGGAGCAGGTGCAGACCAGCGAGGTGGTGCAGGTGGCCGTGGAGGGCGTGGATCAGCTGGAGACCTACTTCGGTGCGTACCTGCCCCAGTTTTTCTATGCCATGCTGGCGCCGGTGACACTGTTTGTCGTGTTGAGCCGGGTGAGCCTTCCTGCGGCGGTGGTGCTGCTCATCTGCGTGCCGCTGATTCCCGTGTCCATCGCAGCGGTGCAGACCTGGGCAAAGAAGCTGCTGGGCAAGTACTGGGGGCAGTATACCGCTTTGGGCGACACCTTCCTTGAGAATTTGCAAGGCCTGACGACGCTGAAAATCTATCAGGCAGATGAGTTCAAGCATCAGGAGATGAACGAGCAGGCGGAGCAGTTCCGCCGCATCACCATGAAGGTGCTGACGATGCAATTGAACTCCATCACCATCATGGATCTGATCGCCTACGGCGGCGCGGCGCTGGGCGTCATTTTGGCCGCCCTTCAGCTCCGTTCCGGCCACGTTACCCCGGCGGGGGCTCTGCTCATCATCCTGCTGGCCGCGGATTTCTTCCTGCCCATGCGCCAGCTGGGCAGCTTCTTCCACATCGCTATGAACGGCATGGCCGCCAGCGATAAGATCTTCCGCCTGCTGGATCTGCCCGAGCCGGAGCATGGCGGGGCAGAGGTGGACGCGGAGCACTGCGATATTGTCTGCAAGGATCTGCATTTCAGCTATGAGCCGGAGCGCGAGATCTTGGGCGGCATCGACCTCGAAATCCCCCAGCACGGCTTTGTGGCGCTGGTGGGTGAGTCGGGCTGCGGCAAGTCCACCATCGCCTCCATTCTCATGGGCCGCAGCCGGAGCTATACCGGCAGTGTCACTGTGGGCGGTACAGAGCTGCGGGAGATGGACGAGTCCAGCCTGCTCCGCAACTTCACCTATGTGAGCCACCAGAGCTGGCTTTTCAAGGGCAGTGCGGCGGACAATCTGCGCATGGGCAAAGCGGATGCCACAGGTGCGGAGCTCTGGCAGGTGCTGGAACGGGTGAAGCTGGCGGAATTCCTCCGCGCGCAGGGCGGACTGAACTTCCAGCTCACCGAGCAGGGCGGCAACCTCTCCGGCGGCCAGCGCCAGCGGCTGGCACTGGCTCGGGCGCTCCTGCATGACAGCCCAGTCTATATTTTCGACGAGGCCACCTCCAATATCGACGTAGAGAGCGAAAACGACATCATGGCCGAAATTCACACGCTGGCAAAAGCGAAAACCGTCCTGCTCATCTCACACCGGCTTGCCAATGTGGTGGACGCTGACTGTATTTATGTGCTCTCTGGCGGAACGGTGGCTGAGAGCGGCACTCATGCGGAGCTGCTTCAACAGAACGGCCAGTACGCCCAACTTTGGAACGCCCAGCGGACGCTGGAGGACTACGGAACGGAGGTGCAGGCATGAAGCGCAGAAGTGGATTTCAGATCATGGCGCGGCTCATCGGACTGGTGAAGCCGCTGACCGGATTCATGGCGCTTGCCATCCTTATGGGTCTCATCGGCCACCTGTGCGCCGCCTTTATCACGATCTGCGGCGGCTGGGCAGTGCTGGATGTGCTGGGCGCACACACTCCGTTCTCCCTGACGGCGCTGCTTATCGCCGTAATCGCTATGGCCTTGCTGCGGGGCGTGCTCCGCTATGCCGAGCAGGCCTGCAACCACTTCATCGCCTTCAAGCTGTTGGCGCTCATCCGGGACAAGGTGTTCGGCGCGCTCCGCCGCCTCGCCCCGGCCAAGCTGGAGGGACGGGACAAGGGCGACCTCATCAGCGCCATCACCTCCGACATCGAGCTTCTGGAGGTGTTCTATGCCCACACCATCTCCCCGGCGGCTATTGCCGTGCTGTTCTCTCTGCTGATGGCAGTGTTCATTGGCTCCTTCCATCCGGCACTTGGTCTCCTTGCGGCGGCGGCCTATCTGACTGTCGGCCTGATGATTCCGCTCATCGTCTCCAAGCGGAGCGGCGACGCGGGCCTGAAATTCCGCACTCAGGCGGGTGAGCTGTCTGGCTTCGTGCTGGAGAGCCTGCGGGGACTGCCGGAGATCCAGCAGTACGGTCAGGGCACGAAGCGCCTTGCCGAGATGGAACAGCGCACCGACAATCTCTCCGCTGTGGATGCGGGCATGAAACGCATGACCGGCACGAATCAGGCAGTGACGAACACCGTCATTCTGGCCTTTGACCTGGCCATGCTGACCGCCTCCGCTTTGCTGTGCCACGGCGGACGGGTGGACTTCGGCGGTGTGCTCATCCCCACACTGGCCATGATGAGTTCCTTCGGTCCCTGCGTGGCGCTGGCCAATCTGGGCAATACGCTTCAGAACACCTTCGCCGCCGGTAACCGGGTGCTGGACATTCTGGAGGAGGAGCCGCTGGTGGAGGAGATCACCGGCCAGCCGGAGACGGCGTTCTCCGGCGCGAAGGCGGAGCACGTCTCCTTCTCTTACGGCGGCGAGCAGGTGCTCAGCGACGTCTCCGTTGACCTCCCGGAGGGACAGATCGTCGGCATCGTCGGCCGCTCCGGTTCCGGCAAGTCTACGCTTCTAAAACTGCTTATGCGCTTCTGGCAAGTGCAGGAGGGCAGGATCGAGCTGTCCGGCCGGAATATTGAGCAGATCAACACCGCCGACCTGCGGCGGATGGAGAGCTTTATGACTCAGGACACCCTGCTGTTCCACGACAGCATCCGCGCCAATCTGCGCATCGCCAAGCTGGACGCCACTGACGAGGAGATCGAGGCGGCCTGCAAAAAGACATCCATCCACGACTTTATCATGTCCCTGCCCCAAGGCTACGACACCCCTGTGGGCGAGCTGGGCGACACCCTCTCCGGCGGCGAGCGCCAGCGCCTTGGCCTTGCCCGGGCGTTCCTGCACGACGCGCCCTTCCTGCTGCTGGACGAGCCCACCAGTAATCTGGACAGCCTGAATGAGGCGGTCATTCTGCGCTCGCTCAAGGAGGAAGGACAGGGCAGAACCGTGGTGCTGGTGTCCCACCGGGCGTCCACCATGCGCATCGCGGACAAGGTCTACTCCGTGGAGCACGGACGCATGAGCTGACAGAAAATTAAGAAGTTCAGTCTCTATGATGCAGAGACTGAACTTCTTTTTCGATTGGGAAATATCTGTTGTACGCCTATGAAAGATCGTCCTGTCTCGGATATAATACAATTAAGTCAATATTTAGCAAATCAGGCGAAAGCCTGAGACGCAAAGCTACAGGGCCTGTAAAATGGCAGCCAGCTGCAAAGGTGGGATATGGGATAGAGGTGCATTGGCTGCGATACTGATGCGCCTTTTTGCGTTTTGATTCAGATAAGGCAGATGGATTCGAAAAGAGAGATGTATGGGAGATTGCGGGCATGATCGATCTTGAACAGCAGACAGTTAGAGAATATATCCAGGAGAGCAGCACAGGCTTTTGGAAAATGGAGCTGCAGGACGGCGCAGAGGTCCGGATGTACGCGGATGCCATCATGCAGGAACTGCTCGGGGTGTCTGACGACCTCACGCCGGAGGAGTGCTATGCGTTTTTTGCCGCCCATATCCACCCGGTTGATGTGCCGCTCATCAAGGCATATCAGAAAGAGATGATGCGCGGCGAGGCCGATATCGTGTATCGTTATACCCATCCCAATAAGGGTGAGATGCGCGTTTAAGGGTGAGATGCGCGTTCGCTGCGGCGGCAGGCGGATCGGAACACCAGAGCCCTTTGTTGTGATCGCCGGCTATCACCGGGAGTATTCTGATGTGTTCCGCATGGAGGACGGCAACCAGTCTGAGCAGTGGCTGATGCAGCGCAACCGCGACCTGCAGCAGGCCCAGACCCGCACAGCGGAGTATAGCCGCAGCATTACAGACCGAGCCGCCTGTGGCATCGTTTACTATACCCTTCCGGGGAGAGAACCTCTATATGAACGGAGAGGCACTGCGGGTCTATGGCGTCAAAGATCTGGAGGATGCCCATCGGAGTCTAGACAAGGTAATGTCCAGGGCCGTATACCGCAGTCCGGCGGATCTGCAAAGCCTCTGCCGGCTGCGCGCAGAGGACGGCGCGGTCAGCAGCGCTTTGTTCGCCGTGGAGGATGTTTTCGCCGGCGTTGCAGAACAGCGGGAGCGGGAACGGGAGCACAGACTGCTGGACGAGCAGACACGGGTCATCAGCGGCCTGTCCCAGGAATTCACCACTGTGTGGCTGATCTCAAAGGGCGGCAGTTCAAGCGTGAAATACCGGGATGCCGGACAGGAGGACGTCGCTCGGGAGTCGGTTTTCTTTGCGCGGCAGAACATGGACTATACCTAAGGAATGCAGGACTATCTGGAACACTATGTCTGCGAGGAGAGCAGAGAGGAGTTCGCGCGCAAGACGCAGTATGAAGTGGTGCTGCACGAGATCCGCCGCCAGCCGATCTACAGCGTGGTATATCGGCGGAATTACATGGGGAAACAGCAGTATTTTCAGGTCAGTTTTACCTCTGCCGGCGGTATGAAAAACAGTGATTTCATCATGGGCTTTAAAAATGTCAACGACATCGTCCTGTCGGAGCGGGAGAAAAATGAAAAACTGACGGAGGCGCTGGCGGCGGCGGAATACACCAACCATGCCAAGCCCCAGTTCCTCAACAATATGTCCCATGACATCCGCACCCCTATGAATGCCATCATCTGCTTTATCTCACTGGCCGCCTCCCATATCGACAATCAGGAGAAGGTCAAGGAGTATCTGCGGAAGATCGGCACCTCCAGCGAACATCTGCTTCCGCTTATCAATGACGTGCTGGATATGAGCCGCATTGAGAGCGGCAAAGTGAAGATCGATGAAAAGCCGCTACATCTGCCCGACCTGCTCCACGATATACGCACGATCATTCAGCCCACGATTACTTCCAAACAGCTCGATTTCCTCATTGACACAGTGGATGTGTCGGATGAGGACGTGTATGCTGATAAACTGCGGCTGACCCAGGTGCTGCTCAATATTCTGGGCAATGGCGTCAAGTTCAATAAGACCGGCGGCCTTGTCAGCCTGCGCGTCCGGCAGGAGAAAAAGGCACCCAAGGGCTGCGCCCGCTATCACTTTGTGATCCGTGATACAGGCATCGGCATCAGTAAGGAATTTCAGGAGCATATCTTTGAGTCCTTCAGCCGCGCAGAGAGTGCAACGGTCAGCGGCATTCAGGGCACCGGGCTGGGCCTTGCCATCACCAAGAAAATCGTGGATATGATGGGCGGTACCATCACGTTGAAGAGTGAAGAGGGCATCGGCACCGAGTTCGACGTCTGCCTGACCTTCCGGTTGACCGGCGAGCGCAGAGTCTATCAAAAGGTCGAGTCCCTTCAGGGGCTGCGGGTGCTGGTCGGACATCTGCCTGAGCATCTCCTCTATGCTGACGGAGATCGGAATGCGCTCGGAGTGGACGGTTTCCGGCAAAGAGGCGGTGATCCGCGACAGGCACGCCATGGAAATGGGCGATGAGTTCTATGCCTATATCATTGACTGGCTGATGCCGGACATGAACTGCATCGAGACTGTGCGCCGCATCCGCAAAGTGATCGGAGAGGGCCGTCCGATTATCATCCTCACCGCCTATGACTGGTCAGATGTGGAGGAGGAGGCCCGGGAAGCCGGTGTGACCGCCTCCTGCGAGAAGCCGCTCTTCATGTCTGAGCTGAGGGACATCCTGTCCCAGCCAGTTACAACAACTGCTTCTGAGCCGGAGAAAAAGCCGGTGTCCCCCAACGGCAAACGGATTCTGCTGGTGGAGGACAATACGCTGAATCAGGAGATCGCAGTGGGGATCCTGCGGGAGCCGGGCTTCGCCGTAGAGGTCGCGGGGGACGGCTCTGTGGCTGTAGAGCGGATGCGTACGTCCCCCCCCCGTCCGGGGCAGTATGACCTGATCCTGATGGATATTCAGATGCCTGTGATGAATGGCTATGAGGCCACGCGGCAGATCCGCGCGATGGACGCGCCCTACTGCAAAGAGATCCCCATTCTCGCCATGACAGCAAATGCCTTTGAAGAGGATCGTCAGGCGGCGTTAGATGCGGGCATGAACGGCCATCTGGCAAAGCCCATTGACATGAAGGTGTTTCTGAAAACCTTATCTAAACTGCTGAATGAAAATTGAGCAGTGTCTCGGGGCGGGCGGTATGATCTGTGGTTCAGCTTGACTTTTTGAAAGCGCATTGTTAGCATCTAGCTGAACAAATGAAATGAAAAAGCCGCATATCAGCGGCTTTTTCAGAAGTTGATAGTTAGTTATTTCTAACTCACGCGATTGGAGAATAGAACCATGTTGTTTGAGACGTTGGGAGAGGAAAAAGCTCCGGCGGTTTTGTTTTTTCACGCCATGGGCGTGAACGGGGCGAGCAGTGAGCCGGTGGCCCGGTATTTACAGGAAAACTATTTCTGTGTTCTGTCTACTTCGACGGTCTACTGCCATGGCCAGAGATATGTCAGCAAGGCCGATGAAGTGCGTCAGGTGGAGGAGTTCCTGCGCCGACAGGAGGTAGAGCGCCTTGCACTGGTGACGGCTTCCTCCATTGGCGCGGATCTTGCCTTGGAGTTCCTGACCCGGACGGAACTGCCGGTGGAGCACGTTTTCTTTGACGGAGGACAGTTTGCCCGCATCGGCAGACTGACCCGCCGCGTTATGACGCCGTTTCTATACTTCGCCATCAAGAGCCTGTACTGGTCAAAAGGCAAAACGCTGAAAAAGATCCTATGGTGCGACGATGCGGCCATCAAACCCTATTTCATTGCGGCTGGGAAAGCGCTGACCTATGGAAATCTGCGCCGCCAGCTTGCAGGTAGTCTGGAGGATAAGCCTTTTCCGGTGCTGTCGGAGGAGCTGCAAAGGAACATCTGGTTTGCGTTTGGCAGCGTAGAGGAGCACTTCAAATACCGGGATGCGGTCATGGAAGCCTATCCTCACGCCCATTTCCCAGTGCTTGAGGGTTGCAATCATATGCAGTATCAGATCCGTGACCCACAGGGATTTGCAAATCTGCTGAGCTCGATCGTGGAGAAAGGGGAGTGGCCGCAGTGATCTAGATCATTTATCACGACGGAGTGGCGGCCGCGCCCTGTCCGCCCGGCCAGACAGGCGGTTTTGAGGGCGCTGACGGGAATGAAGAGATCCATTGCTTCCGGCTGTTGGATGGTGTGAGCGCCATGCTGATGCGTCTGGAAATGGAGTCGTACACTGAAAAACGCACGCAGACAGGGGTGCTGGAGCTCAATTTCTGCGTCAATGGCCGGTTCGAGAGCCACTTCTCTCTGCGGGACCACGTCCTGCTGAAGCCGGGGGATATGGCGATCAGCTGCTATGACGGTCTGCACGGCTCCCAGTCGGAGTCCTGCTTTCCACTGAGGTATTATGAGGGCATCTGTCTGGAGGTGGAGCCCAATGAGGCTGGCCGCTGGATCACGCAGAATGCCCCGGCGTTTTCACTGGATTTTGCCGCGCTGAAGCAGAATCTTCTGGGGAGCAAATGGTATATGTACGGTCCTGCCGGGCCGCGCTGTGAGCACGTCTTCCGGGAATTATACGAAATCGCTACTTACTCAGACCTCAGCTTCCTGCGGCTTAAGGTGCTGGAACTGCTGATGCTTCTGGGTCGCATTCCAAGGGAGAACAGCGCGAATACCTACTGCTCTGCAAAACAGGTGGAACTGGTGCGTCATATCCGCGACCATCTGCTGACGGATCGGGAACACTATGTGTCCCTCGCTCAGCTGGCGGCGGAGCATGAGATGTCGGTGTCCCACCTGCAGAAGCTGTTCAAACAGTTTTACGGCGTTCCGGTGTACCATTATATTCGGGAGTATCGTTTGGAGCGGCCGCGGTCGAACTGGTGCGAAGCCGGAAACCGGTGACGCAGATCGCGCAGTCCGCCGGTTACGACAATGCCAGCAAGTTTTCAGAGTACTTCAAAAAGCGCTACGGCGTCACGCCGTCTCAGTATCGCGCCGGTGCAAAGCGGGCGGCAAAACAGAGCAGTGAAATCAAAACGGAGTAGTCCGCACGGGAGAGGTATGCTAAAGTATCCAAAGGTTAGTAAATACTAACGCAGGAGGGGTTTTATGAAGAAACGATCCGATCTATCCCGACTGATGGGATATTGATATGCTCCCTATATAGCAAACAGTGAAATAAAACACTGAAAGCTATATAGGG
>CALEQS010000271.1 GCA_937907975.1 uncultured Clostridia bacterium
GCACCGTCTGGCGGGACTTGGTAAAGGCCGGCGGGTCGAGGATAATGAAGTCGTAGTCATGGCACCTGCGCTCGCTCAGCTCGGTGAGCAGGTCGAACACATTGGCGCACTGGAAGCTCATCTTGTTCTCCAGCCCGTTGCGCCGGGCGTTCTCGGCGGCCATGTCGATGGCGGCCTGGGAGATGTCCACACTGGTGACGTGCTCCGCGCCGCCCATGGCCGCATTCAGGCCGAAGGAGCCGGTGTGAGTGAAGCAGTCCAGCACCCGCTTGCCCGCGGCAATGCGGGCCACTGCCGCCCGGTTGTACTTCTGGTCTAGGAAGAAGCCGGTCTTCTGGCCGTTTTCCACATCCACCAGATAGTTTACGCCGTTTTCCACAATCTCCGCCACGGCGCTTTCCGGGGCGGGCAGGCCCTCGATGGGGTACCAGCCCCTGCCCTCCTCCATGCCCTCCCGGAGCCGGATGGACACATCGTTGCGCTCGTAGATGCCCCGGATGTCCTCGCCCATTTTGCGCAGAACGTCCAGCAAAGCGGTGAACACCACGTCCTTCACCCGCTCCATGCCCAGAGAGAGCACCTGCACGGACAGGATGGTGTCATAGCGGTCCACCGTCAGGCCGGGCATCTGGTCGGCCTCGCCGTGGATCAGGCGGCAGCACTTGAAGTCGGGGCCGGGCATGACCGTCTTTCGGTAGCGCAGGGCATATTCCACCCGGCGGCGCCAGAAGGCGGCGTCAAATCGGTCATTGGCGCTGCGGGAGATGAGCCGGACGGTGATCTTGGAGGCGTCATTATAAAAACCGGTGCCCAGGTAGGCGCTGCCCGCCAGCACATCCACCAGGCCGCCGTTTTCCGGCGTACCCTCCATGTGTCGGATCTCCTCGCCGTACACCCACGGATGCCCCCCCTTGACGGCCCGCTCCGCCTTGTTGGTGACGTACACCTTGGGATAACTGCGCTCCTGCTTCATCGTCGTCTCTCCTTCCAAGTCGTGATTTCTCCTGATTTAACCTGCAAATTGTACCACAGCGCGGCGTTTTCTTCAACCAAAATCAGCTGATACGCAAAAACTGACGCCGTTTTCGCAAGAAACGCTTGAATTTCCACAGGGCAGGGCATATAATATGTGGGCTTGTGAGAAAAAGTATACTTAATTGTTCGGTTTAGATAGGCTTCCCTTTGGGGAGCGAACCCGAAACAGGAATGCGCCAGCGGCGCATTCCCGGGCGAGTGCTGTAACCGCCGAAGGCGCTCCAAAGAAAAGGCTGTCGCCGCAGGCGACTGATGAGGGGGCAGGTCTAGGATAGATTTTTCTCCATCGCCACCTCATCCGGCCCTTTGGGCCACCTTCCCCTCAAGGGGAAGGCTTTGGTCAGTGCGCCGAACGATCATCCATAAAATTATGGCTGTCATAGGAGGCCGTTTTCCATGATCATTAATGAATTAAAAAGCCGGCTGAAGCCCGGCTGCCGCGCCCATCTGGTGGGCATTGGCGGCGTGTCCATGGCCCCGCTGGCCGAAGTGCTGCACGGCATGGGCATCATCGTCTCTGGCTCCGATATGAAGGAGAGCAAGACCGTGGAGCATCTGCGCTCCCTGGGCATTGAGGTCGTCATCGGCCACTTTGCCGAAACCGTGCAGGGCAAGGATCTGGTGATCCGCACCGCCGCCGTCCACGACGACAACCCCGAGATCGCCGCCGCCCGCGCCGCGAACATCCCTGTCTACGAGCGGGCTCAGGCCTGGGGCGCACTCATGACCGACTACAAGCACGCGCTGTGCATCGCCGGCACCCACGGCAAGACCACCACGACCTCCATGTGCACCCACATCATCATGGCGGCCCAGATGGATCCCACCGTTATGATCGGCGGCACCCTCCCCCTGCTCCACGCCGGTCATCGGGTGGGCAAGGGTGACACCATCATTCTGGAGAGCTGCGAATACTGCAACTCCTTCCTGTCCTTCCGGCCCACCACCGCCGTCATTCTGGACATTGAGGCCGACCATCTGGACTTCTTCAAGGATCTGGCCGATGTGGAGAATTCCTTCCGCCGCTTTGCCGATCTGGTGCCCGCCGAGGGCGGCGTCATCGTAGCCAACGCCGACGACCGCAACACCATGGACACGCTGGACGGTCTGGACCGCAACATCATCACCTTCGGCATGGGCAGCTATGCCGACATCTACTGCGAGAATCTGGAGTACGTCAATGGCGTGGGCCAGTTCGACCTGATGCAGGACGGCAAAAAGCTCACCCACATCGAGCTGAGCGTGCCCGGCAAGCACAACGTGAAGAATGCACTGGCCGCCGCCGCCGCCGCCCTGACCGTGGACGCCCCTGCCGAGGCCATTGCCGCCGGTCTGCACGCCTTCCGGGGTGCGGAGCGCCGCTTCCAGTTCAAGGGTGAGTATCACGGTGCCATGATCTACGACGATTACGCCCACCATCCCGGCGAGATCCATGTGCTGATGGACACCGTCAGAACGCTGGGCTATGAGCGCATCATCTGCGCCTTCCAGCCTCACACCTACACCCGCACCAAGGCACTGTTCGGCGACTTTGTCCGGGAGCTGGGCCGCCCTGATGTCACCCTGTTGGCGGAGATCTACGCCGCCCGGGAGAAGAATACGCTGGGCATCTCCTCCAAGGATCTGGCTGAGCGCATTCCCGGTGCGGAATACTGCGCCACGCTGGACGACGTAAAGCGCCGTCTGGAGGAGCTGGCCAAACCCGGCGACCTCATCCTGACCGTCGGTGCCGGCGACATCTATACCGTCGGCGAGGCAATGGTCAAGGACGCCGAGCGCGAAAAGCAGAACGGCTGAGTTTTCAACAGGTCAAAAGGCTCTGACAAATGTCAGAGCCTTTTCTTTTTTCATCATTCTTGCTATACTGAAGAAAAATGCGGAGGATACAACCATGAAAAAGGTCAAGATCACCGTCATGCGCATCGCGTCCTATCCCGACCTGATGGCCGAGTATGAGAACCCGATCTCCAATGCCTGCAATATGGTGCTGGGTCAGAGTTTTACCGCCAATGGCTGGCAGAGGCCGGAGGGATTCTGCCCCAGCGCGTGGGACACGGTCTCCCCCTTTGTGCTGGCACTGTCCCACGGAGGCGAAAACTTTTACGACGGCTGGATGAAAGATCCCCGCTCCGCCATGATCTCCTGCAACGACGGTTTCCGCCCGGTCAGCTTCCTGCTGGAGGCGCTGGATGGGGATGCCGACTGAATCCATGAAAGCGAGTTTTGATTTACATGAACACCAATGAGCTGAACCTGCACCCCCTGACCCTGACGGAGGACGCCGCCATTGCCGCCATCATCCGCACAAACCTGGAACACCACGGCCTAAATCTGCCCGGCACGGTCTATTTTGATCCGGAGCTGGATCATCTGAGCCGGTTTTACGGCGCACAGCCGGGAAAGCGGGGTTATTTCATCCTGAAGGACGAACAGGGCGCCGTGCTGGGCGGCGTGGGCTACGCCGAGTTTGACGGATTTCCGAACTGCGCCGAGCTGCAGAAGCTCTACCTGACCGATGCCGCCAAAGGGCATGGCACCGGGCGGAAGCTCATGGAGTTCATAATGGGCGCCGCCCATCAGGCGGGCTATCAGGCCCTCTATCTGGAGACCCATACCAATCTGGATGCGGCCGTCCACCTCTATGAAAAGCTGGGCTTTCAGCAGATCGACAAGCCCGCCTGTGTCCGCCACAGTACCATGAACCGCTTTTTCATCAAGAAGTTCTGAGTCTGCTCAACACTCCCGAAAGCGAATTTTGCCCGCCACGCGGGCAAAAGAGCCTTGCACCAGCCCTCGCGCGATTTTCGCCCGAAGGGCGAAAGAGCCAGTCTCACAGAGTTTCACCGCCCGCAGGCGGTGAAAGAAAATGAAATAATGAAAAGAGGCGGAATTCACTTCCGCCTCTTTTTTTCTTCTCAGCCCGCAAGTGTGCGAGCGCAAGCGAGTGCGCGCCGCGGGCTGCATCTTTTCGAAGAAATGCCCGCATTTCTGAGAGAGCTTGTCGAGAAACTCGACAAGCTCAACCCGGGTGGAATTCACTTCCACCCGGGTTCACCTCTCGCCCCGAGAGGGCCGACCTTTCGCGCAGCGAAACGAGGCACTCCCGGAGCGCATCCCCTCGCAGAAAAGGGCTGGCACCACAGGTGCCAGCCCTTTTCGAGAAATCACGGTCTCTGTCCCATGCCGCCCTCCAGCGTCAGGGTCTCGCCGGACATATATTTGAAGTCTGGCATGGCCAGCTGGACGCAGACACGGCCGATCTCCAGCTCGGCATCGCCGTAGTGGCCCATGGGAGGCATCTTCACGTTGGCCTTGAACGCTTCGGGATAGGCCTTCTGGAAGTTCTCCAGCTGGGCTGTCCAGGCCAGCGGGCAGACGATGTTGACGTTGATGCCGTCCTTGCCCCACTCGGTGGCGGCCACGCGGGTCAGGCCGCGGATGCCCTCCTTGGCGGCGGCATAGGCGCACTGACCATAGTTGCCGAACAGGCCTGCGCCGGAGGCGAAGTTCACCACGCTGCCCTTGGACTCAGCCAGATAGGGGTAGGCGGCCTTCATATAATAGAATGCGGCGTACAGGCCGGAGTAGATGGCCAGATCGAACTGCTCGGTGGTGTGGTCGGCCAGCGTCACGCCGGAGGCAGAAGCCTGAGCGTTGTTGATGAGCACCTGAATGCCGCCGAAGGTGTCCACCGCCTGCTTGACCACGTTGGCCGCAATGGCCTCGTTGTCATGGCCGGCGGCGATGTCGGCCTGGACTGTCAGCACCTTGACGCCGTACTTGGCCTCCAGTTCCTCTTTTGCAGCCTCCAGCTTCTTCACATTGCGTCCGGTGATGACGATGTTGGCACCCTCCTTGGCATAAGCGGTGGCAATGCCATAGCCGATGGAGCCGCAGCGGCCGTCGCTCAGCACAGCGCGGCCTGCACCTGTAATAATTACAGTTTTACCAGTCAAAAAGCCCATAATCAATTTCTCCTTTTCCAGAAAAGTGTTGACGAAATTCATTGAATGGTGCTATATTTTCATTAAGCACTTTTATGAATGTCTTTATTCTAACAAGGCACACATAAAATGCAAGAGCAAAACTGCAAGATTGCAAATACCGCACAAAAAACAGTCAAATCTTTGTGTCAGTGAGACAAACGCCGCTCCATTTCCCGCAGCAGTTCCTTCTCCACGGGCAGCAGATCCCGGGGCCGATAGGCCGCCTTGAGCCGGTCATAGTGTCCGCGCAGCTGCTCCGGCGTCAGAAAAGCCAGCATAGGCTGGAACTGGGAGCACATGGCCCGCTTCATTAAATCCGTTGTGGCGTTGGACCGGCCCGGAATGGGCTTCAGCATCACGTCGGCCACGGCGTTCCACACTGCGGCAGTCTCTTCTGCATCGGCACCCTCCAGTGCCGTGCGGGTGAGTTCCAGCTGGGACTGCACCTTCTCCAGAAAATCCTCACACAACCGGTCCCGGTCGGTGCGGATATGGCTTCCGCCGATCCAGTGCAGAAAGCTGTTGCTCATTTTACTGGAGGAATGCCCCTTCGCTTTGTTGCCCAGATCCAGCACAGACTGGGTAAATTCCTCATATATCCCGCGCAGCGTTTCAGCACACTGCACAAGCTCCGTCGGTCCACTCATGGTCAGTGCCCCTTTCCATTTCAATATTTTTGTGCATAATGACATTATACGGGCTGTTGAAAGCCTTGTCAACGCGGCTTTTCCGGCGAAACCACAAGAAGTGCGCTGTAACTTTTCTCTGTTTTGTACAATTTGGTCTCTTCATTTATCCTTTTTTCATACAGTTTTTCAAAAGTTTCTCTTGCCTTTTTCACTTTAATTTATTATACTGGATTTAGTTAAAAAATTAACAAGCTCAGTCCATTGGAGGTAGTAGAACCATGTCTTATATTCAGGTTTCTTCTGAAAATCATGTGGCCGTTCTCACCATTGACCGGCCCAAGGCCCTGAACGCTCTGAACAGCGAAGTGCTGGGCGAGCTGGAGGTCGCCATCGACGCTCTGGATCTGGGCGATGTGCGCGCCCTCATCATCACCGGCTCCGGTGAGAAGAGCTTCGTCGCCGGCGCCGACATCGGCGAGATGAGCACCCTCACCAAGGCGGAGGGCGAGGCCTTCGGCAAGAAGGGCAACGACGTATTCCGCAAGATCGAGACCCTGCCCATCCCCGTCATCGCGGCCGTGAACGGCTTTGCGCTGGGCGGCGGCAATGAGCTGGCCATGAGCTGCGACATCCGCATCTGCTCCGACAATGCTGTGTTCGGTCAGCCCGAGACCGGCTTGGGCATCACCCCCGGCTTTGGCGGCACCCAGCGTCTGGCCCGTCTGGTCTCCCCCGGCATGGCCAAGCAGATCCTGTACACCGCCAAGAACATCAAGGCCGACGAGGCCCTGCGCATCGGTCTGGTCAACGCCGTCTATCCTCAGGAGGAGCTGATGGCCGCCGCTCAGAAGCTGGCCGGTCAGATTGCCGCCAATGCCCCCATCGCCGTCCGCGCCACCAAGGCCGCCATCAACACCGGTCTGGAGCAGCCCATGGATGAGGCCATCGTCACCGAGGAGAAGCTGTTCGGTTCCTGCTTCGAGTCCGAGGACCAGAAGGCCGGCATGGCCAACTTCCTGGAGAAGGACAAGACCAAGAAGCTGAAGGTCGTCCCCTATCAGGGCAAGTAAATCCATTCTTCCCCCGCGTTCGGGTCTGAATTTGAATCTTTAAATTTCAATAGGAGGAATTTTATCATGTCTATCGAAAAAGTTGCTGTGATCGGCGCCGGCCAGATGGGCCGCGGCATTGCCCAGGTGTTCGCCACCGCCGGCAAGGACGTCACCATTGTGGATATCAACGATGCCATCATCGCCAATTCCGAGGCCGCTCTGGACAAGGGCTTCACCAAGATGATCTCCCGCGGCAAGATGACCGACGAGCAGGTCGCCGACCTGAAGAGCCGTATGCACTTCGTGGCCGCCACTGAGTACGCCGGCATCCTGGACGACACCGATCTGGTCGTCGAGGCCGCTGTGGAGCGCGTCGACCTGAAGAAGAGCATCTTCAAGAAGCTGGACGAGGCCACCAAGGACGACTGCATCCTGGCCACCAACACCTCCTC
>CALEQS010000272.1 GCA_937907975.1 uncultured Clostridia bacterium
CTGGGTCATCCTATGGGCGCTACCGGTGCTTTCCTGACCTGCAAGGTTCTGGATTACCTGCGTGATCCTGAGACTGCTGGCAAGCACGGCATGGTCACCATGTGCATCGGTGGCGGCATGGGCGCTGCTGGCATCTACGAGATGCTGTAATCAGTAGTTTGTAGTTTATCACTTGATTAAAAAAAGGGCTGGAGCATTTGCTCCGGCCCTTTTTCTTTTGTATGATGGCAAGTCGATAAATTGGGGTTTGGGGAATACGATAGACTGCCGCCCGTGTCATTCTGACTGAGGGAGCGTCAGCGACCGAAGAATCTTACAGCACCGACCTTTTACAAGCAAAGTGCTTCCTGTCGGAGACCGGTGTTTTAAGATCCTTCGCTTTGCTCAGGATGACAATAGAACGAGGACTTTCAGGGGTGAATGTAGGGCGTGGGCAAGCACCCGCCCTGCAGCAGACCTGACAGCTTGCAAGTTTAAGTGCCCAGCAAACCTATAAGCCCCAATTTACCATATACCTATCAAAAACGCGCATCGGAGATCATTGAAAATCTGCGGTGCGCATTTCTGGTGCAAGCGGGCCTATAAGCCGGGTTCTGTTTTGACAGCCATCTATCTCGACTTGACGTTGCCGCCAAGCTCTAGCTACCTCCTCGGAAACGGCCGGGCCGGCCATGTGTTTCCTCCACGGTATTGCTCCCGGATAGAGTTTACAGGGCTGAGCTGTTCCCAGTCAGCCGGTGAGCTCTTACCTCGCCTTTCCACCCTTACCAGACCGGGCCAATTACGCTATCGGCGATGCGCAGTCGGCATCAAAAAAGTTGACATAGCGATGGCCAGCAGCTGGCGGTATATTTCTGTTGCACTGGTCCTGAAGTCGCCTTCGGCGGGTGTTACCCGTTATCCTTGCCCTATGGAGCCCGGACTTTCCTCACGCGGAGCCGTTGGGCCTTTGCGCGCGGCTGTCCAGCCCGCTTGCCTGATTATTTTACCTAAAGTTGAGCAGATTGTCAAATGGAGAGTGGTTCCTTTCCTGTCATGTTGAAATCCGATGCAAATGCGTATATAATATCTTCTGTCTGTGCAAATGAACTCACTGGAGGGAAGCAAAATGACGATTCAAGAGTATCTGGATTCGATCCGCGATAAAAAAGTATATGTATTCGGCATCGGCGTGAGCAATATTCCGCTCATCAAGATGCTGCGCGCTCACGGCATTGCCGTCACCGCCTGCGACAAAAACACCCGGGAGGGACTGGGCAAGACTGCCGAGGAGTTGGAAGGACTGGGTGTTGTACTTCATCTGGGCGAGGGCTATATGGACGGCATTGATGCCGATCTGATCTTCCGTTCCCCGGGTATCCGTCCCGATGTGCCCGCCTTTGAAGCGGCGGTTGCCAAGGGGGCGGAAGTGACCAGCGAGATGGAAGTGTTTTTCGATGTCTGCCCCTGCAAGAAGATCGCAGTCACCGGCAGTGACGGCAAGACCACGACCACGACCATCATCGCCAAGCTGATGGAAAAGGCGGGCTATACCGTCCATCTGGGCGGCAATATCGGCCATCCGCTGCTGGCGGAGACCTTTGACATGAAGCCGGAAGATGTGGCGGTGCTGGAACTGTCCTCTTTTCAGCTTATGCGCATGACCACCAGCCCGGAGATCGCCGTGGTTACCAATGTTGCGCCCAACCATCTGGACATTCACAAGGGCATGGAGGAATATGTGGCCTCCAAGAAGAATGTGTTCCTGCACCAGCACCCGGAGGACAAGGTGGTGCTGAACCGTGACAATGAGATTACTTATTCCTTTGCTGCTGAGGCGCCCGGCCATGTGATCCTGTTCTCCCGCCAGAATCCCATGGATGAAGGTGTGGTCATCGAGAACAACATGATCTGCATCAAGAAGAACAGTGTCAGCCGCCCGGTCCTGCCGATCGAGGATATTCTTCTGCCCGGTGTCCATAATATTGAGAACTATATGGCCGCCATCGGTGCGGTGGACGGTCTGGTGAAAGACGAGATCATTCGGGAGTTCGCCAGGAGCTTCGGCGGTGTAGAGCACCGCATCGAGCTGGTGCGGGAGCTGCACGGCGTCAAGTATTACAATGACTCTATCGGTTCCAGCCCCTCCCGCACCATTGCGGGTCTGCGCGCCTTCAAGCAGAAGGTCATTCTGATCGCCGGCGGCTACGATAAGCATATCCCTTACGATGTGCTCGGCCCAGATCTGGTGGCGCACGTCAAAGCCATGGTGCTCACCGGCGCAACTGCGCCGAAGATCCGCGCGGCGGCAGAGCAGGCCGAGGGCTATGATCCCCGGGAACTGCCCATCTATGACATCGACGACTTTGAGGAGGCCATTAAGAAGGCCCAGACGCTGGCCCGGCCCGGCGATGTGGTCATTCTGTCCCCGGCCAGCGCTTCTTTCGATAAATTCAAGAATTTCATGGTTCGCGGCGATACCTTCAAGCGCATCGTTCGGGAGCTGAAGTGAGAGGAGAAAACGGATTGGAACTGTTTACATCGCTGCAGCGCCTGTGCTGTGCCGCCGGTCCGTCCGGCAATATCGGCGCGGTAGCTGATCTGGCGGAAGAGATGCTCCGTCCGCTGGTGGATGAGCTCCGCCGGGACAGGCTGAACAACGTGATGGGCATCCGCCGCTGCGGAAAGAAGAATGCCAAACTGGTGCTGCTGGATGCCCATCTGGATGAGATCGGCTTTATCGTCACCGGCCATGAGGACGGCTTTCTGCGCTTTTCCACGTTGGGCGGTGTGGATGTGCGGATGCTGTCCGGTCGGGAGCTGACGCTGATGACTCAGCCGGCCGGCTTTGGTGTGGTAGCCTCCAAGCCGCCCCATGTGCTGTCCGCAGCAGAGCGGGAGAAGGCTGTGGCGCTGGAGCACCTGCGCATTGATGTGGGCCTCACCCAGGAGGAAGCCCAGGAGCGCTATCCCATCGGCACCACTGCGGTCTACCGTGAGGGCCTGACCCGGCTCCAGGGAAGCCGGGTGACTGGCAAGGCACTGGATGACCGCTCCTGCTTCTGCGTGCTTCTGCGCACGCTGGAGCTGCTGAAGGACGACGCGCTGGATGTGGACATCTGCGTGCTGGGCAGCAATTTTGAAGAGACCGGCGGGGAGGGTGCGCTCTGCGCCGCATACGATCTGCACCCGGACTGCGCCGTGGCGGTGGACGTCACCTTTGCCACCCAGCCCGATGTGTCCAAGGACAAGGGCTTCCCGCTGGGCGGCGGCCCGGTCATCGGCATCGGCCCCAATATGGCCCGCTGGATGACGCAGTGCTTTAAGGATACCGCTAAAGCGGAGGGGATCGACTACGAGCTGGAGATCATGAGCGGTGATACCGGCACCAACGGCTGGGGTATCCAGGTCGCCCGGGACGGCATCGCCACACAGGTGCTGTCTATCCCTCTGCGCTATATGCACACACCTATGGAAGTGGTGGACCTGAACGACATTGAGCAGACAGCCAGGCTGCTGGCCGCCGTTGTGCGTAAGCTGGGAGAGAAGGTGCCGGAATGCTGAACACATTAAAGGAGCTCTGCGCCCTGAGCGGCGTCTCCAGCTGGGAGGATGAGACCCGTGCCTTCATCCGTGCGCAGGTCGAACCTTATGCCGACGGCATCCGCACCGATGCCATGGGCAATCTGATCGTGTTCAAAAAGGGCAGAAAGCCCACCGGTGATCGACTGCTGCTCTCCGCTCATATGGACGAGGTCGGCCTGATGATCACCCGCATCGAGGACGACGGCACACTGCGCTTTGACAGCGTGGGCGGCATCGACCGCCGGGTGCTGATGGGCGAGCGCGTCTATGTCGGTTCTCAGTGCATTCCCGCCGTGATCGGCAGTAAGCCCATCCACCTGACCACCAAGGAGGAGCGACGCAGTGTGCCCAAGATGACGGAGCTCTATCTGGATATGGGTGCCGAGAACCGGGAAGCGGCGGAAAAGCTCGTGGAGCCGGGCGATGTGGCCGTCTTTGATCCGGAGTGCGTGGAGTTTGGCAACGGCCTTCTGAAGGCCAAGGCCATCGACGACCGGGTGGGCTGCGCCGTTATGCTGGAGCTGCTGAAAGAGGAGCTGCCCATGGACTGCACCTTTGCGTTTTCCACCCAGGAGGAGGTAGGCACCCGTGGCGCATTTGCCTATGCCTTCTCCGTACATCCCGAGATCGCGCTGGTGGTGGAGGGCACTACGGCCTCCGACATCCCCGGCACGCCGGAGCATATGAAGGTCTGCGCCCCCGGCCTCGGCCCGGTGATCCCCTTCATGGACGGCGGCACCATCTATGACCGCGGCCTCTTTGAGCTGCTGCGCCGCCTTGCGGAGGAGAACGGCATCCCGTGGCAGACCAAACACCGGGTGGCCGGCGGCACTGATGCCCGCACCATCCAGAGAAGCCGAGAGGGCGTCCGGGCGGCCGGACTGGCCGCAGCTGTGCGGAATATTCATTCGCCCTCCAGTGTGGCATCTATCGAGGACTGTGAAAATATGCTGAAACTTGCCCGCCTGTTCATTGCGGCAGTGGCAGAGGAGTGTTGATATGGAATTGATCGAACTGCTGGAAAAACTGACTGCCGCCTTTGGTCCTTCGGGCTGTGAGGGCGGCGTGCGCGGCGTGATCGCCGGTCTGGTCGCCCCCTATGTGGATGAGGTGCGCACCGATGCCATGGGCAGCCTGATCGCCCACAAGAAGGGCGAGGGCAAAAAACTGCTCTTTTCCGCCCACATGGACAGCGTCGGCATGATCATCACCCATATTGAAAAGGAGGGCTTCCTCCGCTTTGGCAGCCTTGGCTGGCTGCCCGCGCTGGACATCCGCCGGCAGGGCGTGGTGTTCCAGAACGGGCTGCGGGGTACAGTCTCTCTGCCTGAGGACAAGGAAGAAGACAAGGAGATCAAGATCGACGACCTCTGCATCGACATCGGCGCAAAGGACCGCGAGGACGCCATGAAGATGGTGCAGATCGGCGATGCC
>CALEQS010000273.1 GCA_937907975.1 uncultured Clostridia bacterium
GCGATGAGCTCCCGCTCATCCATGTGGTGCTTGACGCCCCGGATCTCCTGATAGTCTTCATGGCCCTTGCCGGCGAGAATGATGACGTCGCCCTCCTGACCGTGCTCCATGCAGTAGCGGATGGCCTCCTTGCGGTCGGGGATCGTGACATATGCGCCGTCGGCCTTGTGGACGCCGGTCAGAATATCGTTGATGATGTCCATGGGCTCCTCATTGCGGGGATTGTCGCTGGTGACCACGGTCAGGTCAGCCAGCCGGGAGGAGACTTCGCCCATCTCATAGCGGCGGGACTTGGCCCGGTTGCCGCCGCAGCCGAACAGGCAGATGATGCGCTTGGGGCCGTACTTGCGGATGTTGACCAGCAGGGCCTCCAGACTCATGGCGTTGTGGGCGTAGTCGATCATCAGGGTGTACCGGCCCGGGGTGGGCACGATCTCCAGACGGCCCTTTACCTGGATGGAGTCCAGCGCGGCCAGAATGTCCTCCTTTGACACGCCCAGATGGCGGCACAGGGCGATGGCGGCCAGAGAGTTATAGACGGTGAAGTCGCCGGGAATGTCCACCCGGACGTGGTAGTGCTCCAGGCCGTTCAGATCGTACTCCACGCCCAGATAGCCCGGCCGCTGGACGCGGCGGATGTCCGTGGCGTAGAGGTCGGCATTGTCGTGCAGGCCGAAGGTCTCCAGGGCGCAGGTGTGGCCGGCCATGACCTCGGCAAGGTAGTCGGCGTCGGCGTTGGCCAGCCCCTGTTTACAGTGCTGGAACAGCAGGCCCTTGCAGCGGATATAGTCGGCCATGTCCGGGTGCTCGGCGGGGCCGATGTGGTCCTCCTCCAGATTGGTAAAGATGCCGTAGTCAAAGGTGAAGCCGCCCACACGCTCCAGCTTCAGCGCCTGAGAGGACACCTCCATGACCACATACTTGAGCCCCGCATCCACCATGCGGCGGAAATACTCCTGCACCAGATAGGACTCCGGGGTGGTGTTGACGGCGTGAATGTGCTCCTCGCCGATGATGATCTCGATGGTGCCGATCAGGCCGGTCTTCAGGCCGGCGTGCTCCATCATCTGGCGCATCATATAGGTGGTGGTGGTTTTGCCCTTGGTGCCGGTGACGCCGATGGTGGTCAGCTCCTCAGCCGGGTGGCCGAACCAGGCGGCGCTCAGCTCGGCCAGGGCCAGACGGCTGCTGGCCACTTTCAGCACAGTGACATTGGCGGGCACCTTCACATCGTGCTCGACGACCACGACGGAGGCCCCTTTGGCGGTCACGTCGGGCAGATAGCTGTGGCCGTCGCTGACGGCACCCACCACGCAGACAAAGATGCAGCCCGGCTCCACCTTGCGGGAGTCATATACCAGTGCGGAAATATCCTGCTCCAGAGTGCCCTGCATCAGCGTATAGTCCAGGCGCTCCACCAGATCCATCAGTCTTTTCATCCGTTGATCTCTCCTTCAAATACAGTCGTGGCCGGGCCGGTCATATAGATGCAGCCGTCCTCGCCCAGCTCTACGGCCAGATCGCCGCCCCGCAGATGCACCATGACCTGAGTGCCGGTGCGGCCGTTCAGATAGCAGGCCGCGGCGCTGGCGCAGGCACCGGTGCCGCAGGCCAGCGTCTCGCCGCTGCCCCGCTCCCAGACCCGCATATTGATCTCGTGGTCGTTGAGCACCTGCACAAATTCCGTGTTCACCCGGTCGGGGAAGTAGGGGGCGTGTTCAAAGGCGGGGCCGATCTGCTCCAACGGCAGAGACGCCACATCGTCCACCCACACCACTGCGTGGGGATTGCCCATGCTCAGGCAGGTCATGGTCCAGGGCTTCCCGGCCACCGTCACGGCCTGGCCGATGACGCCCTCGCCCAGACCGGGCACCTCCCGGCCCAGCCCGACGACGGGCACCGCCTCGGCGCGGAAGTCGGGCATCCCCATGTTGACCTTGACGAGGGAGACTTTTTCATTCTCCACCGTCAGCTCCAGCGTCTTGATGCCCGCTTTTGTCTCAATGTTCAGGGTGGTCTTGTCAGTCAGCCCCTTGTCGTAGACAAATTTTGCCACACAGCGGATGCCGTTGCCGCACATGGAGCCCTCGCTCCCGTCGGCGTTGTACATGGCCATGCGGAAGTCCGCCCTGTCCGAGGGGCAGATCAGGATCAGGCCGTCGCCGCCCACGCCGAAGTGGCGGTCACTGACAGCAATGGCCGCCGCGCTGGGGTCAGCGAGCATATGTTCGGTGCAGTCCACATAGACATAGTCGTTGCCGCACCCGTGCATTTTCGTAAATTTCATTGGGTCAAAGTCCCCTTTACAGTCATATTAAATTCTATTATACAGATTTAAAATGCAAAGTATATCCTAACCAATGCCGAAAACCATGCGAAAAGTGCTTTCTGACAGCCTTCACCCGAGGGGAAACCTTTGAAAGTCTGCACTTCCAAAGCCTTCCCCTTGAGGGGAGCCTTTGGAAGTGCATCCCTTGTCACTTCGTGTCCTATCTATTATAATGGTCATAATCCAAGAAGGACGGAACGGAGGTCAGACAATGGCCAAAAAGAAAAACCGGAACACAAAGGGCAAGATCGTCTCTGCCGCCTGGGACCTGTTTTACCGGCAGGGATACGAGAACACTACGGTGGAGGAGATCATCGAGGAATCCGGCACCTCCCGGGGCTCTTTTTATCATTACTTTGACGGCA
The DNA here is from genome assembly GCA_937907975.1 of uncultured Clostridia bacterium. Taxonomy (GTDB): domain Bacteria; phylum Bacillota; class Clostridia; order Oscillospirales; family Oscillospiraceae; genus UMGS1766. The sequence goes on from CALEQS010000273.1 coordinate 2,695, forward strand.
AGGATGCCTTGCTCTCATCTCTGAGCTACCTGTTTGACGACAAGTATGAGGAGCTGCTGGAGACGCTGGACACTGAGCAGAATGCCTTTGATATTTTAATGTATCTGAACCGGGAACTGTTCGGTATGATCGAGCGCACGGTTTCCGTGGAGCTGCTGGCCCAGATGTACGCCGCCCAGCTGACCACCAAGGGCGAAAAGCACCTGCTGGACCGGGACCGGCTCTATTACCGCCTGCTGCGCCAGATCGCCCGGCAGGGGCAGGACCGGGGCGAACTGCGACAGGACATCCCCACCGGCGAGATCGTCAAGACTTACGCCCTGTGTGAACGGGCACTGCTGTATGACTGGTGCATCTGCGGTGGGGAGTATTCTCTGCGGGAATATTCCGCAAAAATGATGCCCATTTTCCTCGCCCACCTGCGTACTTCGGCTGTTGACAAAAAACTTTCAGATGATATTTGATTTGATGTACAGCTTGTAATAACTGAAAATAAAAGAAAAACTCCGTATATTACACAAAAATGTACGGAGTTTATTCTGTATTGCGTTCTATAAAATATCCTGCTATATTGGTCGATATTCCCGAGAGAAAGAGCGTGAATGTATGAGTTCCTCTACCATCGGTATACTGATCGCCATCGTGACCTATCTGGGCATGATGCTGTATCTGGGCTTCCGCTACTCCAAGGCGAGCAAGTCCTCCGGCGAGTTTTATCTGGGCGGCCGGCAGCTCGGCCCCTATGTGACTGCCATGAGCGCCGAGGCCAGTGATATGTCTTCCTGGCTGCTGCTGGGTATTCCCGGTCTTGCCTATGTCTCCGGCATCTGTGATGCGGCGTGGACAGCCATCGGCCTGGCCATCGGCACCTATCTCAACTGGCTGCTGGTCGCCAAGCGCCTGCGCCATTACACCGAGGTGTGCGGCGACAGCGTCACCGTACCCGACTTCTTTGAGAACCGCTTCCGGGACAAGAGCCATCTGCTGATGGGCATTTCATCCGTTGTTATCGTGGTGTTCTTTGTGCCCTACACCGCCTCCGGCTTTGCCGCCTGCGGCAAGCTGTTCTCCAGCCTGTTCGGCGTCAACTATATGACGGCCATGATCGTCTCTGCCGCCGTCATTGTGGCCTACACCGCCATGGGAGGCTTCCTTGCCGCTTCTACCACAGACTTTGTCCAGTCTATTGTTATGACTGCCGCGCTGATCTTTATGCTGATCTTCGGCATCAGCATGAGCGGCGGTGTGGGGCAGGCCTATGATTTTGCCTCCAGTATGCCCGGCTACCTGTCCATGACCCATCTGTTTGACAGCGAGACCCAGTCTGCCGTGTCCTACGGTGGCCCTCTGGCTATTGCGTCCACGCTGGCGTGGGGTCTTGGCTACTTCGGAATGCCCCACATCCTGCTCCGCTTTATGGGCATTCAGGATCCTAAAAAGCTGAAGGTGAGCCGCCGCGTGGGTTCCATCTGGGTGGTCATCGCCATGTTTATTGCCATTCTGATCGGCGTGCTGGGTCTCACCATGGTACACGCGGGCAATCTGGAAGGCGTGGCCGATTCGGAGCGCATCCTGATCGCCATGGCCACCAGACTCTCCTCCTTTGGCATCCTGCCCGCCCTGCTGGCTGGTGTGGTCATGGCCGGTATTCTGGCCTGCACCATGTCCACCTGCGACAGCCAGATGCTGGCGGCCTCCTCCTCCGTGTCCGAAAACATCATCAAGGGCGTGTTCGGCCTGAAGGTGAGCGAAAAGGGCAGTATACTCATCGCCCGCGGAACCCTGATCGTCATCTCTATCATCGGCGTCATCATGGCCCGGGATCCGGATTCCTCTGTGTTCCAGATCGTCTCCTTCGCGTGGGCCGGTTTCGGCGGTGCCTTCGGTGCCGTGGTGCTGTGTGCCCTGTTCTGGCGGCGGGCCAACCGCTGGGGCGCGCTGGCCGGCATGATCGGCGGCGGCGTCATGGTGTTTGTCTGGAAGTTTGCCATCAAGCCCATGGGCGGCGTCTGGGGCATCTATGAGCTGCTCCCCGCCTTCCTGACCAGCCTGATCCTCATCGTGGTGGTCAGCCTGCTCACCCCCGCCCCGGAGCAGGAGATCCTCGACGAGTTCGACAAGGTCAAGGCCATTAAGGACTGAACCGAATCAAATCAAACGATCTTACCCCCGGCAGCTGCGGAGCATTCCGCGGCTGCCGGGGGTTTGTGGGTTGCAGAGGATGTCGAAGGCTTCCCCTTGGGGAGTGAGCCCTCAAGGAGAAGGCTTTGGGAGCATAGAACATCTTTATCACATTTTAAACTAATCGCCTCTGCCATCTTAAAAAAACCTGTGGTAATATATAGATGTAAATTCAGGAGGGATCCGAAATGAATACGATTCTGGTCTGCGATGATGAGCGGGACATCGTCTCCGCCATCCGCATTTATTTAAATGGGGAGGGCTACCGGGTGCTGGAGGCCTATTCCGGCGTGCAGGCGCTGGAGCTGATGGCCCGGGAGCGGGTCGATCTGGTGCTGATGGACATTATGATGCCCGAGATGGACGGTCTGATCGCCGTGGCGAAGATCCGGGAGACGAGCAATGTTCCGGTGCTGTTCCTCTCCGCCAAGAGCGAGGACACCGACAAGATCCTCGGGCTGAACATCGGCGCGGACGACTATATCACCAAGCCCTTTAACCCGGTGGAACTGTGCGCCCGGGTGCGCAGCCACCTGCGCCGCTATATCCAGCTGGGCGGCGCGGCGGCCCAGAGCAGCGCGGTCATGCGGGTGGGCGGCATTGAGCTAAACAACGAGAGCAAGACCGTCACGCTGGACGGGGAGCTGGTCTCCCTGACGCCGCTGGAGTACAGCATTCTGCGCCTGCTCATGGAGACGCCGGGCAAGGTGTTCTCCTCGGACGAGATCTATCAGGCGGTATGGAACGACGCGCCCTACGGCGCCAACGCCACAGTGGCGGTGCATATCCGCCACCTGCGGGAAAAGCTGGAGATCGACCCGGCCAACCCCCGCTATCTGAAGGTGCTGTGGGGCCACGGCTACAAAATGGAGGCTGACAACGGATGAATCCTGCACGCAGCAGTGTGGTAAAATTTCTGGCCGCCGTACTGGCCGCCGTCAGCGT
>CALEQS010000274.1 GCA_937907975.1 uncultured Clostridia bacterium
CGGACAGGTCTGGTCTGCGGCCGCTGACGGGAAGACGCACAGGCTCGCGGCCAGAATGAGCGTCAGCAGCAGGCACAGAAATCGTTTGCTGTGTTTCATCATGTTTTCCCTCCAATAGTAAATCAATTTTTCTTGTTGTTCCAAATTAGCATAAAGGAAGCCGCTTAACGTCGAAAAACGGATGGAACTGGAAAAACTTATTATATAATATACCATAAAACGTTGTGAAAGAAAAGTCTGTTTTTGCTTTCCACTCACAAAATTCGCATATTGTGTATGCGCATTTCAGCATGATTGCCCTGCACCGGGCTCGCGGCGCTTGCCAAACTGTGCCACCGGATAGGTATGTGGGAAGCAATGCGGCCTAAACCTTTTTGCATTTTTTACCCGTCATCATTCACAAAAATTCATAAATCCCGCATTTGATTTCGGAAAATTCTACGAATATGGGCATAATCTTGCAAAGTGCATAAAAACCGCTTTTGGATATTGTGAAGATTTGGACGGCTTTGCACACATTCGTTCTGGCAGTGTGCCGGTGAATTTGATATAATATAAACGAAATAGAACGGAAACTTATCCCAGCGAAAATCGAACAGTTGGAGGTAATGGAATGAGCAAAAAGTATCTGTATTATTTCAGCGAAGGCAGTCAGGCTTTCGGCGGCGACAAGACCGCGATGCGCAATACGCTCGGCGGTAAGGGCTCCGGCCTCGCGGAGATGACCGCGGCCGGCATGCCGGTGCCGCAGGGCTTCACCATCACGACCGAGGCCTGCACGCAGTACTACGCGGACGGCCGTCAGATCAATGCGGAGATCCAGGCGGACATTTTCGCGCACGTCAAGGGCCTTGAAGAGCTGACCGGCAAGAAGCTCGGCGATGTGGAAAACCCGCTGCTGGTGTCCGTGCGCTCCGGCGCGCGCCAGTCCATGCCCGGCATGATGGACACCATCCTGAACCTGGGTCTGAACGACGAGGCCGTTGAGGGTCTGGCCAAAAAGACCGGCAACGAGCGCTTTGCCTACGACTCCTACCGCCGTTTTGTCCAGATGTTCTCCGACGTGGTCATGGGCGTGTCCAAGAGCCTGTTCGAGGAGCAGATCGACAAGATGAAGGAGGCCAGGGGCGTCAAGAACGACGTGGATCTGACCGCCGACGACCTGAAGGAACTGGTCGGCATCTTCAAGAAGATCTATGAGGACAACGAGGGCAAGCCCTTCCCCCAAGATCCCAAGGAGCAGCTCATCGAGGCCGTCATGGCCGTGTTCCGCAGCTGGGATAACCCCCGCGCTAACGTCTACCGCAAGATGAACGAGATCCCCTACGAGTGGGGCACCGCCGTCAACGTCCAGCAGATGGCCTTCGGCAACTCCGGCCCCAAGAGCGGCACCGGCGTGGCCTTCACCCGCAACCCCGCCACCGGCGAGAAGGGCATCACCGGCGAGTACCTCATCAACGCTCAGGGCGAGGACGTGGTCGCCGGCGTGCGTACCCCCTCTCCGCTGAAGAAGCTGCATGAGGAAATGCCCGAGGTCTATGACGAGTTCGTGCAGATCGCCACCCGTCTGGAGACCTATTTCAAGGATATGCAGGACATGGAGTTCACCATCGAGGACGGTAAGCTCTATATGCTCCAGACCCGCAACGGCAAGCGCACCGCTCAGGCCGCGCTGAAGATCGCCATCGACCTGGTGGACGAGGGCCTCATCGACGAGACCGAGGCCGTGCTGCGCGTGGAGCCCAAGCAGCTGGACACCCTGCTGCACCCCCAGTTTGACAACGAGGCGCTGGAGGCCGCCGAGGTCATCGGCAAGGGCCTGGCCGCCTCTCCCGGTTCCGCCTGCGGTCAGGTGGTGTTCTCCGCCGAGGACGCCGCGGCCAAGGTGGAGTCCGAGGAAATGCCCAAGGTCGTTCTGGTCCGTCTGGAGACCTCTCCCGAGGATATCGTGGGCATGCAGGTCTCTCAGGGCATCCTGACCGTCCGCGGTGGCATGACCAGCCACGCCGCCGTCGTTGCCCGCGGCATGGGCACCTGCTGCGTCTCCGGCTGCGGCAATGACAACGAGGTCTCTATCGACTACGACGCCAAGGTGTTCACCATCAATGGCCACACCTTCCACGAGGGCGACTGGATCAGCATCGACGGTTCCACCGGCAACATCTACGAGGGCGTCATCAAGACCGTCGCCGCTACCGAGAACCCTTACCTGCAGAAGTTCATGGGCTGGGCCGATGAGCGCCGCCAGATGAAGGTGCTCACCAACGCCGACAACCCCACCGACGCCCAGAACGCCATCGACATGGGTGCCGAGGGCATCGGCCTGTGCCGCACCGAGCATATGTTCTTCGCCGCCGACCGCATCAAGGCCGTCCGCGAGATGATCTGCGCCACCACTGTGGAGGCCCGCAAGGCCGCTCTGGCCAAGGTCGAGCCCTATCAGGAGCAGGACTTTACCGAGATGTACCGCATCATGGGCAACCGGCCCATGACCATCCGCTATCTGGATCCGCCTCTGCATGAGTTCCTGCCCACCAAGCCCGAGGACATCGCCGAGCTGGCCAAGGACATGGGCATGACCACCGAGGCACTGACCAATGTGGTGGAATCCCTGCATGAGTTCAACCCCATGATGGGCCACCGCGGCTGCCGTCTGGCTGTCAGCTATCCTGAGATCGCCGAGATGCAGACCACTGCCGTCATCAACGCCGCCATCAAGGTCAGCCGCGAGACCGGCCATATCATCACCCCCCACATCATGGTCCCGCTGGTGGGCGAGGTCAAGGAGCTGAAGTTCGTCAAGGACATCATCACCTCCACCGCCGACAAGCTGATCGCCGCCTCCGGCCTGGATATGAAGTATCTGGTGGGCACCATGATCGAGATCCCGAGAGCTGCCCTGACCGCAGGCCAGATCGCCAAGGAGGCCCAGTTCTTCTCCTTCGGCACCAATGACCTGACTCAGATGACCTTCGGCTTCTCCCGTGACGACGCTGCCAAGTTCCTCGGCGCGTATTATGACCACAAGATCTATGAGTCCGATCCGTTCCAGCATCTGGACGTCAACGGCGTTGGCCGCCTGGTGCAGATGGCTGCGGCGGACGGCCGCAAGACCCGCCCCGATCTGGAGCTGGGCATCTGCGGCGAGCACGGCGGCGACGCCACCAGCGTGGAGTTCTGCCACCGCATCGGCCTGAACTATGTGT
>CALEQS010000275.1 GCA_937907975.1 uncultured Clostridia bacterium
GGCTGAATCTCTTCGGCGTGCAGATCGAACGCGTTGAGGGCGGCTGGCATATCCCCGGCGGTCAGTGCGGCCGCGCCCGGGATGCGGCGGTGGAGAGCGATTACTCTCAGGCGGGTTTCTTCTTTGCCGCCCGCCTGCTGGGTTCCAATGTGAAAATTCTGGGATTGAATCCGAATTCGGCCCAGGGCGACGCAGTTATTGTGCCCTATGCAGAGCGGTTGGCCCGAAGCGGCGAAGTGACACTGGACGTGAGCCAGTGCCCCGACTTGGTGCCGCCGCTGGCGGCCATGGCCGCTCTGCGGACAGGGGAGACCACACATATCATCGGGGCCGCCCGCCTGCGCATCAAGGAGAGCGACCGGTTGGCCACCGTCACGGCCCAGTTGAACGCGCTGGGCGCGGATATTGAGGAACTGCCCGATGCGCTGACGATCTACGGCGTAGATTCCCTCCGCGGCGGTACAGTCTCCGGCTGCAACGATCACCGTATCGCCATGATGCTGGCCATCGCCGCCACCCGCGCGAGCGGAGACGTGACGATCACCGGTGCGGAGTGCGTGGCGAAATCCTATCCGAATTTCTGGGAAGACTATGCCGCGCTGGGCGGTAGAGTGGAAAGGCTGGACTGAATATGAATTATACGATTTTTGGCGAGTCCCACGGCCCGGCCATTGGCGTGGTACTGGAGGATGTGCCCGCCGGCGTAGAGCTGGATCTTGCGCAGATCGCCGCAGAGATGGCCCGCCGTGCCCCGGGCAAGAGCCCTCTGTCCACCCCCCGGAAGGAGGCCGATCAGCCGGAGATCCTGTCCGGCCTGTTTGAGGGCAGGACCACCGGCACGCCGCTCTGTGCCATTATCCACAACGGCGACCAGCATTCCAAGGACTACGCCGCCACCAAGGATCTGGCCCGCCCGGGTCACGCCGACTATACCGGCCATATGCGCTACAACGGTTATAACGACTACCGTGGCGGCGGCCATTTCTCCGGGCGCCTGACTGCGCCGCTGGTGTTTGCGGGCGCTGTGGCCAAACAGGTGCTGACCCGCCACGACATCTATGTGGGCGCTCATATCAGCCAGATCGAGTTTGTAGGGGATGCGTCTTTTCTGGATGAGGAGCGGGAGCTGACCCCGGAGCTGTTCCGGACGCTGGCGGCCAAGGAGTTTCCCGTGCTGAGTGATGCCGACGGCGCGCGGATGCAGAGCGCGATTCTGGCGGCCCGGGGACAGCAGGACAGCGTGGGCGGCGCCATCGAGTGCGCCATCCTCGGCCTGGAGCCCGGTGTGGGTGCCCCTGACCTTGGCCGCAATGTGGAGGGCATTCTGGCAAAGCATATGTTTGCCGTTCCTGCGGTCAAGGGCATCGCCTTCGGCGCGGGCTTCGACTGTACCTCCATGCGGGGCAGTCAGTATAATGACCGGCCCTACATGGACGGCGATCGGGTCAAGACCCGCACCAACTTTAACGGCGGTGTCAACGGCGGCATCACCAATGGAATGCCCGTGGTGTTTGAAGTGGCTATGCGCCCCACACCGTCCATTGCCCAGCCGCAGGAAACGGTCAACATGGCAGAGGGCACCGATGCGGTCATTGAGATCAGGGGCCGCCACGATCCCTGTGTCGTCCACCGGGCGGTACCGGTCATTGAGGCCGCCGCGGCGCTGGCCGTGTGCGAGCTGCTGGAAGGGAGGATCAGCCTGTGAGTAAACTGGATGTACTGCGCGGTGCCATTGATGAGGTGGACCGCCAGATCGTCGCCCTGTTTGAGCGCCGCATGGCGGTGACCAAGCAGGTTGGCGAGTACAAACAGGCCCATGACATCCCTGTGCTGGATGCCCGCCGGGAGCGGCAGGTCATTGCCAATAAACTGGCCTGCCTGCAAAATCAGGACCTGCGCACTGACGTGACGCTGCTCTATGAGACGATCATGGGCATCAGCCGCCGGCAGCAGCGCCGCCTGGTGCAGGAGGACGCTGACGATCCGGACTACAGCCGTATTATGAACGACATTGCCGACGCCCGCCAGCCGGTGGAGCACCCCCGGGTGGTCTATCAGGGGGAGCCGGGCGCTTACAGTGAGATGGCCTGTGTGAATTTCTTTGGAGAGGACGTGCAGACCAAGGGCTTGAAGCAGTTCCGCGATGTGTTTGCCGCTATCAAGAGCGGTGAGGCGGATTACGGCGTTCTGCCCATTGAGAACACCTCCACCGGCGCAATCCGGCAGATCTACGATCTGCTCACCGAGTATGACTGCCATATGGTCGGCGAGACCACCGTGCGGGTGGCCCACTGCTTGATGGCACTGCCCGGGGCTGAATTAGCGGATATTCAGACGGTCTATTCCCACGAGCAGGGACTGTTCCAGTGCGAGAGCTTCCTCCATGAGCACCCGGACTGGAAGCAGGTGCCCCAGGACGACACGGCAGGCAGTGCCATGATGGTGGCCAAAAGCGGCGATAAGACCAAGGCTGCGATCTGCAGCCGCCGCAGTGCGGACATCTATGGCCTGCACATTCTGGCGGAGAACATCAACAGCAACGCGGAGAATACCACCCGCTTTGTCGTGGTGTCGCCCAAGATGGAGCTGCGAGAGGGCAGAGATAAGATCAGCACCTGTTTCCGCGTGCCCCACCAGAGCGGCTCTCTGCATGAGATCCTGACCATTTTTGCCGTCCACGGCCTGAATATGGTGCGGCTGGAGTCCCGTCCGGTGCAGGGGCATAACTT
>CALEQS010000276.1 GCA_937907975.1 uncultured Clostridia bacterium
TTCGATGGTGCCGGAAGTCAGAGCCGGGATGATACCGGAGAAGTCCATAGGCTGGAGTTCATACTGAAAGCCGCCCGCCTTGGCGATGGCATCCAGCAGCTCTACATCAATACCCTTATAGCTGCCATCGTCCTGCTGGATCGCAAAGGGAGCAAACGCCTGATCGCAGGAGATCACATATACTTTGTCACTGTCTCCGGTGCTGACCGCAGCAGAGGAACCGGCCGCTGAAGCACTTCCGCCTCCGCTGGCGGCAGAAGTTCCCTGACTCCCGCAGGAAGCCAGCACAAAAGCCATTGCCAATGCCAGAATCAATGCAAGTTTCTTTTTCATATCTCATTACCTCCATTACTAATACTAAAGGAGGCCTGCAGATTCGCGGCAGCGGGTCTGCACGCCTCTTTGCTTGCTATGTCAGGATCATAGCACAGCGTTACGATATTGTCAATGATTTATGTTTGTATAAATCATATAATTTGAATTATATATCTATCCATCTTGCATTTTTCGCTGATGTTATAGATATTCCCCTCGCATTCATTTTATTTTTGCATTCGCATCGGTATTCTCATGCAAGTAAACAGGCTGGGCAGAAAAGCCCAGCCTGTTTGATCCGTTTTCCCTTGCGATCGCAAAACGCAGAAATATATTGCTGTCAATTCATTTTCTTCTTACATTTCCAGCACACCGGCTCGAACTCCCGCTTGAGCAGGCGCACCACCTCATCGCCGGTGGAGATGCTGACGCACCGGTCATAAGCTCCCGGCACACTGCCATAGGTGCGTACCCGCTGAAATCCGGTCAGTTCCATCAGGGTCTTCAGCATATTCAGCTTCGTGGCATCCTTACGATACACCTTCAGATAGCTGTAACCGGGATAGTCGTCGGACGGATAGCAGAGGAGCTTATAGCGCTCATCCGCACCGTCTGCGCACAGAGCTGCGTAGGCCGCGTCGATCTTCTCCGTCGTGTCCATCGCCATCAGGTAGGCCACCGCCTCCCCTTCCGGCAGAGGACGGTGCAGGTAATTTCGGTAGGGTGACTTCCGCAGCCGCTCAAATACCTGCCGGGAACCGTCACTTCCGATCTTCTGATAGTAGATGAGCACAGAATTGCCCGCAATGACGTTCTGAAATGTCTCGATCCCCAGCTCCCTCAGGCGGTCCATGACTGTTTTCGCGTCCGCATAGGCCAGCTCCCGCTTGGCGGGAAACGCATTGTTTTTCACATCATAAAGCACCGCACCGTCCATCAGGATCAGCGGGCAGTTCACCCGAATATCCCCGGCGGCCTCCAGGAAGGAGGCCGGGGTGCGCATAGTCATGATGGACAGTGGAATGCCCTCGTCCAGCATACGGTTCAGCTCCACCCGGCTGTAATCAGACATGGTAGAACTGCGGGAGAGCAGTACATCGTCCAGCGCAGTGACAAACAGCGTGTCCCGTCTTTTTTTCCGCGGCAGATGACAGGCGTTGACTCCCATACCGATGGCAACGCCGATCAGCGTGTCCACCACGCGGTTGAGCACAAAGAGGTAGGGATTTTCGTCACCGATATGCACCATGGTGACGGAGAGAAAAACAACGCAGGAGAAATAGGCCGCATTTTTCTTGTGCAACAGGTGCACCGCCGTAAACAGGCTGGCCGCCACCCCCAGCGCCACCGCCGTACAATAGCCCAAGTATACGATATGATATGGCCGAAACAAAAAGCACTGGAGCAGAATAACGCACAGTCCATAAAAAGCGCCCACAAAGGTGCCGCAGAGCCGTTGATTGGCCATTTTCCGGGTGTTTTCCCGGTAGGGCTGCATACACTGCAGTGCGGCCAGCGCCGTATAGAACGGAATACCCCGCCAGCCCCGCAGAACATAAACGAGGAAGCACAGGCCGATGGCTACGGCGGACTTGACGATCCGCTGGCCGATCAGGTGGTGGTACGCCGGTCTCTTTCTCCGCTCTGCCTGCGCTTCCATAGACGAACCTGTCACGCCCGTTCCTTGTTGGGTGTGACCAGCCGGCCATATGCCTTGGCAGATTCGTCCACCACGCCGCCGCGCATGAGCACCCGGCCCCGCAGCACGGTGTAAGTCAACCTGCACTTCAGATGCCGTCCGTCATAGGGCACGGCAATATCCCGGGCGTGGGAGTAGTTTTTATTCTTATCCACCACCATCTCGCCATTCAGGTCAAAGGCGGCAAAGTCGGCGTCTGCGCCGGGACGGATCACACCCTTCTGCGGGTAGATATGAAAGCACTTGGCGGGATTGACGCACAGAAGCTCCACGCAGCGCTCCAGCGTCAGTTTCCCATCTTGCACCGCATTGAGCATCAGGGGCAGGCGCAGATCCACACCGGGGAAACCGGACACCGCCTTGAAGATGTTCTTCAGGCCCCGGGTCTTTTCCTCCAGCAGGAAGGGACTGTGGTCACTGCCAATATAGTCCACGCTGCCGTCATTGATATACTTCCACAGCCCGTCGGACAGCTCCTTGGTACGCAGCGGCGGGTTGCACTTGGCAAAGGGGCCGCAGCGCTCCAGATCATCCTCCGTCAGGAACAGGTAGTGGGGGCAGGTCTCCAGATAGACAGGCAGGCCCTCAGCCTTAGCCCGCTTGATGAGCTCCATAGCCTCCGGCGTGGAGACATGGGCGATCTCCACCCGGGCGCCGGTCTCCTTTGCAAAGCGGAGCACCCGCTCCACACTCTGCACCTCGGTAAAGGGTGGGCGGCTTCTGGCATGATCCCGGCCGGAGGTGTGCCCCTCCTCCTGAAATTTCTTGGCGTAGTAAGTAGTGAGGTCGTTGTTCTCCGCGTGGAAGGCACAGATCAGGCCGGTCTTGGCCAGCGCCTTCATGCCGATCATCAGCTCGGTGTCGTCGGCCATCGTCAGGCCCTCGAACTCCTGCTCGCGGCCCTCGGGTGGGGCATGGAGGAAGGTCTTATAGGCCACGATGCGGCCATCATCGGCCAGCTTCTGGATGTCCTCCGCGTGCTTGGCGCTGGCGGCACCGTAGAAGCAGTAATCCACCACGCACTGAGCCTCTGCCCGGGCGATGCGGTTGTTCAGGATCTCCACATTGTACTGGGGCGGCACGCTGATGGGGTGCTCCATGATGGTGGTCACTCCGCCTGCGGCGGCGGCCAGCGTCTCGGTGTAGAAATTGCCCCGCTCCACATGGCCCGGATCCCGGACGTGCATATGGGTGTCGATGGTGCCGGGAATCAGATACTGTCCGGCGAGGTCTAACACCTCTGCGGCCTCCGGCACCTCGGACGGCTCAGTGATCGACGCAATCTTGCCGTCCTTCACGCCCACATTGGCCGGCGCGAAGCTGCCGTCCAGATAAGTTTTTGCGCTTTTCAGCAGCAGATCCAGCATAACTGCTCAAACTCCTTCCATATACTGCCGGTTCAGTTCCAGCAGCGCCTGATAGAGGGTCTCCACGCCGGAGCCGATCTGCTCCCATGTGGTAAACTCTTTTTTATTGTGACTGATGCCGCCCCGGCTGGGGACAAACAGCATCCCGATAGGCATCTTCATGGCAAAGGCATTGCCGTCGTGGGTGGCCCCGCTGGCCATCTCCCGCCAGCGCAGGCCGGAGCTGCGGCAGGCTCGCTCCAGCGCGGCGATCAATCTCTCGTCGCACTGCACCGGGGCTTTTGCAACAATGGGGGCAAAGCGGAACTCCACCTCCGGGATCTCCGCCGCAGCGGCTTTGACCCGCTCGAAAAAAGCCGTCATGCGCGCATCATCCCGGCTGCGCACCTCCAGCACCATTTCTGCCCTTCCGGGCACCACCGGGGCGGAGTTGGGAAACAGCTCAAATTTACCCACCGTCGCCACCAGATCGTGGCCGTACTCTCGGGCCATCGTGTCAATGCGGACGATCAGCTTACTGGCCGCCACCATCGCATCGTGCCGGAACTCCATCATGGTCGTCCCTGCGTGGTTGGCTTCGCCCAGCACGGAGATCTGCCAGCGGCGCAGGCCCACGATGCCGGTGACAACGCCGAGGTCTTCCCCAGCCTCGTCCAGCGTCTTGCCCTGCTCGATGTGCAGTTCCAGATAGCCGAGGGCATCCGAGGTATCCAGCCGGGCATTTTCCATATCCTCGCGGCTGAGCCCGAAGCGGGCGGCAATGTCCAGATAGCCGGGTTGATCCAGATCCACAAGGCCCATCATGCAGCGGCTCCCAAAGGTGCCGCCCAAATCATTGCCCTCCTCGCCGTTGGTGGCCAGCACATGAAGGTCAAATGCGCGCTGCGGCTGCTCCCGGGCAAAGCGGCGGACACACTCCACCCCGGCAATAATGCCCAGTGCACCATCGTAAAGGCCGCCGTCCCGGACCGTGTCCAGATGGGAGCCGAGGTAGAGCGTCCCGGTGCCGCTCTCGGTGGCCGGGAGCACGCCGTGTAGATTGCCCACGCTGTCCCGGCGGACGACCAGTCCGCTCTGGTGCATATATTCCATCAGCTTCTCCGCCGCCCGGTCATACTCCTGGGTGAACAGCAACCGATTGACCGCACCGTCCTCACCCCGGCCCACACCGCCGATGTCCAGCAGATGTTCCCTGATCGCATTCAGATCCATACGCAGCTCCTTTACCGTATCAGTGCATTCAGTGAACGGACAGATTGATGACATTCTCCAGCGGCTCCCCGGCCAGATAGTGCCCGATGTTGCGCTCCATAAGCTGGCCGATAAAATGCGTCCAGGTGTCACCCATGCCCGCCTTGTGAGAGGTGATAAAGATGTTGGGCAGATCCCAGAGCGGGCTGTCCGCTGAAAGCGGCTCCTGCTCAAACACGTCACAGGCGGCCCAGGCGATCTTCCCCTCCCGGAGTGCGCGCTCCAGCGCCTGCTCGTCCACAATGGGGCCGCGGGAGACGTTGATGAGCATGGCGGTGGACTTCATCTTATCAAACACTTCATCATTGACCATGTGATAAGTGGAATCAAACAGCGGAATGGTGAGCAGCACAAAGTCGCTCTCCCGCAGCAGCTTGTCCAGCCCGGATGCATCGGTATAACACTCGGTGAGCTCCGGCTCGTCATACTTTTTGATGTCATAGGCCCGGATGTCCATGCCGAAAGCCTTGGCCCGGACGGCCACCTCATGACCAAGAGAGCCGTAGCCCACAATGCCCAGCTTCTTGCCGAAAATATCAGTGTAGCACCTGCACATCCACTGGTCCTGCCCGAAGGAATTCCACTTGTGGTCGCGCTTATTCTGCTCCACCTCCCGCACCTTGCGGGTGAAGAACAGGATCTTGCACAGCACATCCTCGGCGATGGAGCGGCTCATCACGCCTCGGCTATTGGTCAGCGTCAGCCCGCGCCGGCGGATCTCGTCTACATCGGCGGCGTCATAGCCTGCGCCGGTGACCTGCACCCACTTCAGATCGGGCGCACGGTCGAGGAAATCCTTATTGATGAGAAAGGGCTGGGCCAGCACGCCCTCCACGCCGGAGAAGTCACGACTGGGATTCCGGAAGTCGTCGTCCTCCAGAAAGGTCACCTGCTGTGCGATCTCCTCGGAAAACAGGTATTCATAGAGCTGATTACACAGGAATTTCTTCTGATCTGCCATTGTAAACGCCTCACTTTCCCGCGCTGTAATAGCGGAATTTGCTTGTTTTCAACCCGGCGTGTACCATGCCCTCGGCTATGCTGAGGGCACACACCACCCCGTCCAGCACCGGAACACCCAGTACCTGCGTCATATCCTCCGCCAGCTGGCACAGTCCGGCGCAGCCCAGAATGATGACCTCGGCGCCATCCTCCTCCATGCACCGCCGTCCGGCGCGGATATACCGCTCCAGTTCACCGCCCTCGCCCTCCGGGTTGCGGATGGAGACAAAGTGCTGCTCCATATGGTAGGAGCGGATCAGGTTGACCTTATTGGGGTTGGAGTAGACCCCCGTAGAGATGACAGAAAAGCTGTCTCCCAGCATGGCGGCCAGATAGAAGCTGGCCTCGCCGATGCCCAGCACCGGCTTGGATGATAGCTCCCGCAGCAGCTGGAGGTTGGGGTCGCAGTGACAGGCCACGATAAAGGCGTCCGCTTTGTCCCCATACTCCCGCACAATAGCGCTCATACCCGGAGCGGCCAGCGCCCGGTCTTCAAAAGTGTCGATAAATTCCGGTGCGCCGGGGGTAGGCAGCACTGTCACCTGAAACCGCCCAGCCGCATAGCGCTCGGCGGCATTGCGGATGTCGGTGGTCATGGTTTCTGAGCTGTTGGGGTTGATGACAACAATGTTCATACCTGCTCACCCCGCTCCCGCAGAATCTGCTCAATGCCGGCGATCTGCACGCACAGGCAGAACAGCGGAATGGCCAGTTCCAGCTCCTCAATGGCCGGCTTGGTGGGAGCCAGGCGGACGTTCGTGTCATTGGGATCTTTGTGGTAAGGATAGGTCGCGCCCGGCTCCGCCATCATGACGCCCACTGCCTTGGTAAGTTCCAGCGCCCTGGCCGCACAGCCGGGATAGGTGTCCACAGTGATAAAGTAGCCGCCGTCCGGCTTAAACCAGGTCAGCAGATCCTCGAACTCCATCTTCTCGTGGAGCAGGCCGTCCACCAGATCGAACCGGGGACGGATGATCTCCGCCACCTGCCGCATGTGCTCCTTGATGTGCTCCGGGGACTTCAGATACTTCACATGGCGCATCTGATTGATCTTGTCGTGGCTGAAGATCTGGAGCTTGAGCTGCTCCTTGATCTCTGCAATGCTGCGGTCACCGGAGGCAATGACGGACACTGCCGCGCCGGGGAAGGTGATCTTTGCAGTGGAGGCAAAGTAGAGGATGCGGTCCGTGTTGCCATACTTCTCCGCCTCGGTGTAGATGTTCTTCAGCGTGTGCTCCTTGTAGAGATGATGCACCACATAGGCATTATCCCAGAAAATGCGGAAATCCGGAGCGGCGGTCTTCATTTTGGCCAGCCGGGTCACCACCTCGTCGCTGTAGCAGTAGCCCTGGGGGTTGGAGTACAGCGGTACGCACCAGATGCCCTTGATGGTGGGATCATCGGCCACCAGCCGCTCGATCATGTCCATGTCCGGGCCGTCCTCGTGCATGGGAATGTTGATCATCTCAAATCCGAAGGCCTCGGTGATGCGGAAGTGGCAGTCATAGCCGGGCACCGGGCAGAGGAATTTCAGATTTTTCTGGCGGCACCAGGGCTCATTGCCCAGCGTACCGAAGCACCAGATGCGGCAGAACGCGTCGTAGATCAGATTGAAGCTGGAATTGCCGCCGATGATAATGTTGTCGATGGGAAGATTCAGCAGCTCGGAGAACAGGCGGCGGCACTCCACCAGACCGTACATCACACCGTAGTTGCGGATGTCAGCACCCTCTTCGGAGATGCAGTCCTCCTCATCGAGGATGTGAAACATCTCCATATTCAGCTCCAGCTGCTGGGTGCAGGGCAGGCCCCGGCTGACGTTCAGATCCAGCCCCATAGTGCGGTAAGGCTCATAGGCGGCCCACAACTGAGCCAGTTTATCCTTCAGCTGCTGAGTGGTCAAATCCTGTGCTCTCATATTCACCGTTTCCTTTCTTTGGCGCATTCAGACAAAATCTGTAAGCAGGTCTTGCCTGATATATAATTTTTTGTTAATATAACTCCATCAGTTATAAATTTCAAGTGATTTTTTCACTGTAACGTCCGAAAGTGAGGCCGCCATGCAAAATACACTGCTCTATATCTACGAAGTCTATCGGGAACGCAGCTTCTCCCGGGCGGCCAAGAACCTGTTTATCTCCCAGCCTGCCCTCAGCGCCTGCATCAAAAAGGTGGAGCAGGAGATCGGGATGCAGCTCTTTGACCGCTCCAGCCTGCCCATTGGCCTGACGGAGGCCGGAGAGCTCTACATCCACGCCATTCAGAAAATCATGGCCGCGGAGAATGAGCTGTCCACCCAGATCAGCGAGCTGAGCAATCTGGATCGGGGCCATCTGGTCATTGGCGGAGCTAATTTCTTCTCCGCCTATATGCTGCCTCCCATCATCCGGGCTTTTTCCGACCTCTACCCCGGCGTCGATCTGGAGATCACCGAGTCGGATACCAATCTGCTCTACACTGACAGCGTACAGGCGGGCATCGACCTGATCCTGGACGGTGGCACCTGCGACACCCAGATGTTTGACCGGGCTGTGCTGTTCAACGAGTGCGTGATTTTTGCCGTGCCCCGGGATAACCCGCTGAACGAACAGTTCAAGGACTGCGCCCTCACCTATGAGGACATCGTTCGTCAGAAGCACCGCACATCCGAAGCCAGAGCCGTGGATATTCGCGCCTTTGAGGGGGAAAAACTGGTCATGCTCAAGCGGGGACACGATATGCATATGCGCAGTGCCAGCATCTGCGACCACGCGGGCTTCACGCCCCGGAACGTGGTCTACGTCAACCAGCTGTCCACCGCCGCCAACATGGCCGCCCAGGGGTTGGGCTGCTGCTTCGTCACCGATACCCTGGTGCGGATGACACCCATGGATCGTCAGGCGTTGGCCTACTATGTCGTCGCAGACCCCATTGCCTGGC
>CALEQS010000277.1 GCA_937907975.1 uncultured Clostridia bacterium
TCTGTGGAGCGCCTTCGGCGTTTATCCCTCTCGCCCTGAAATATGCCACAGGCATACTTCTTTCCCGGACTCATCCCTCGGGGGAAAGCCTTTCGGAAGTGCTGTATAAACCTACAAACCCCAATTTACCGCCCCACTAAAATCACATCCCCAAAACTCTTTATATGGAGGTGGCGTCTATGCCCCGGGGCATTCATCAAAAGGAAAAACTGCTGGTTCTGCTGGAAGTGCTGAACCGGGAGAGCGACGAGGAGCATCCCGTGCCGCTCTCCAAGCTGCTGGCCGCGCTCAGCCGGGAGGAGATCTCCGCCGAGCGCAAGAGCATCTATGACGATATGGAGACCCTGCGCCGCCGGGGCTGGGACGTGGAGATGGAGCGCCGGAAGGGCTACTATCTGGCCTCCCGCCCCTTTGAACTGGCGGAGCTGAAGCTGCTGGTGGACGCCGTCCAGTCCTCCCGCTTCATCTCCGAGAGCAAGAGCCGCTCCCTTATCAAAAAGCTGGAGCAGCTGTGCTCCCGCTGGCAGGCGGCAGCCCTCCAGCGCCAGATCTATGTCTCCGGCCGGGACAAGACCATGAACGAGACGGTGCTCTACACCATCGACGCCATCCACACCGCCATCGGTGCTGACCGGATGCTGTCCTTCCGCTACTTTGACTATGATGTGCATAAGGCCAAAGTGTTCCGGAAGGAGGGCGCAGCCTACGAGGTCAGCCCGGTGGGCCTGCTGCGCAGTGACGAACGCTATTACCTCGTGGCGCTCCAGAACGGCGAAAAGCGCCATTACCGAGTGGACCGCATGGCAAGTGCTCAGCCGATGGAGCGGGAGCGGGACCCGGCCTGCGCCGGGGTGGATATGTCCGCCTACACCAGCCGCCACTTCGGAATGTTTTCCGGTCAGGAGCGGCAGGTGCGCCTGAAATGTGCCGACCGGATGGCCCACGTCATGCTGGACCGGTTCGGCATGGACGTCATGCTGGTGCCCGACGGGGCGGGGCACTTCACCCTCACCGTTCCGGTGGCGGTGAGCCAGCAGTTTTACGGCTGGCTGTTCGGCCTGGGTGCGGACGTGGAGCTGCTGGGCCCGCCGGACGTGCGAGAGGAGTATCGCCGGCACCTGGCCGCCGCGCTGGAACGGCATCAAGGTTAAAAAAGACCGCCGCAGGTTTGTGGAAAACCTGTGGCGGCTTTTATATGTGTTTATTGTGCGGCATGGCGCCGCTTTTTGTCCTCGTACATGGCCAGATCGGTCTTGCCCAGGATGCTGTGCTCCTCGCCGCCGTTGACCAGACTGCACATCTCCGTGACAAAGCGGTATTTGCACTCGGTGTCCTTGAAGAAAATATTTGCCGGTGCACTCTCCATAAAGGTCAGCACCTCGTCGTAACTCAACGCGCCTTTTTCAAACATTGCACAACAGCCTCTTTCTGCTTTTGTTTTGCCCTTTCTATGAGTAATTATATGCATACAAGGGGAATATTTCCAGTATTTTCGGCAAAATTCATTGAAATTGTTTGTATATTTTTTGATTTTGTTGCGTTACGCCCGGATTTGTGCGGCACTTGGTTTAGGGGTGCCGGGGATCAGAAAGGTACATTGCGTGGTTTTAACCGACTTAAAACAGTACAGCGCCGAACCCGCAGAGATGGGTTCGGCGCTGTATATATCTCTTGCACTCAGAAGCCGTTTGCTTCTGCGCCATATACGGCCTGTTCGTGAGTAAAGCCCTCGTACTCCAACTGGTCGATCAATCCATCCCGGGAGAAACTGGTATAATTCAGGTAGCTCTCGGCGGATTTCGCGGCCTGCTCATTCCAGTCCGCGCCGCAGTTATCTGCGCCGTAGGTGGCTTCCTCGGTGGTGAATTTTTCATACTCCAGCTGATCGATCAGACCAGAGTAGGAAAAAGCGGAATAATCCAGATAGCTTTTAGCCGATTTCAGTGCCTGCTCATTCCAGTTCGCGCCACAGTTGTCTGCGGCGTAGACGGCATCCTCTGACGAATATTGCTCGTATTCCAACTGATCGACCAAACCGTCATGGGAAAAGGCAGTGTAGGCAAGATAGCTTTTTGCGGAGGCCAATGCGTTTTTCTGACCCGCAGTCATTGTGCTTTCCGGGGCTTTGGCTGACGTGTCACTGGCGGCCGGCTCCTGTTCCTTGGACCCGTTTGAGGATGTGCTGGCAGCGGCATCAGACTGCGCGGGCGCACTGCTTTGATCGGTGCCCTGTGCTGCGCTGGAACTGGCAGAAGAGCTGGCGTCTGGGGTGGAAGCAGTATTACTGCCGCCCGAACCGGCGATTCCGATGATGATGATCAGTGCAATTATGACCCAGAACCACCATTTTTTGAAGATGGGCTTTTTGGGCTTCGCATTGGGGGTGGATTCGTTCATGCTCAATTCTCCTTTGCTGTAAAAAATAGGCTCTCTATGACATATATTAGTAAAGATATTTACTAAAGTCAATAGTAAATATCTTTACTGGGATATACTCTCCTTACATAAGGGAGAGGAGGGGTGCCTGTGTCCGGGTTTTTAGAACGTCTGCGGGGGATCAGGGAAGATCACGATCTGACCCAGGCGCAGGTCGCAGAAATTCTGGGCACCTCTCAGACTATGTATGCCCGCTATGAGCGAGGGGCGAATGAGCTTCCACTCCGGCATCTGGTCACATTATGCCGCTATTATCAGGTGTCGGCGGACTACTTTTTGGATACGGCCCCGGGAATAAAGCATAAAAAATAGCAGGAGCGCAAAGATGAGAACTTTGCGCTCCTGCTGTTTTATGTTCCGGCCAGCAGCTTTTGGTAGGTCTCTACGTCGGCGACGCGGCCGACGGCAGAGAAGGAGACGTGGTCAAAGTCGAAGGTCTCCCGGGCCAGCTGGAGCACCTGCTCCCGGGTGACGGCGTCGTAGGCGTCGATAATATCGTCGGGGGTGAGGAAGGTGCCCTCCCGGAGCAGACAGCGGGCCAGGTGGCTCATGCGGGCGGTGGTGGATTCCAGTCCCATGAGCACATTGGCCTTGCTCTGCTCCCGCACCAGATCCAGTTCCTCCTCGGTGGGGCCGTTCTGGAGAAATTCAGTGAGCACATCCCGGATGCAGGCGATGGCCTTTGGCTCCTGCGTGCGGCTCAGAGCGGTGTAAATGGAGAGCAGGCCCACGTCCTCGTAACTGGTGCCGTAGGAGTAGACGGTGTAGCACAGGCCGTTTTTCTCCCGCACCTGCTGGAACAGTCTTGAGGACATACCGCCGCCCAGAATGGAGGACAGCAGCTGCATCTGATACTTCCGGGGGTCCCGGTCGGTGATAGCCGGGAAGGCCGCCAGCAGATGGTTCTGCTCGGTGGCTTTTTTCTTTACCACGATGGAGTCCTGCACGGCGACAGGCTTCAGCTTTTTGGGCTTGCCCGGAGATATGACGGAAAAGCGGGCCTTGATCTCGTCGAGGATCTCATCGCCAAAGCTGCCCGCAAGGGTGACGACAATGCGGTCAGCCGTGTAATGGCTTTGCTTGTACTCCTTGAGCCACGCACCGGTCATTTTGTCCAGCGTGGCCTTTCGCCCCAGGATAGGGCGGCCCAGCGGCGTGCCGTGGAACACGGCGGCGGAGAGCTTTTCGCTGACCAGATCGGAGGGGTCGTCGGCGTACATACCGATCTCCTCCAGAATGACGCCCCGCTCGCTCTCCACGTCGGCCTCGGCAAAGGCGCTGTCGAAGAACATATCGCAGAGAATGCTCAGCGCCTCGCGGAGGTGGGTGTCCAGGCATCGGCCGTGGAAGCAGGTGAGCTCCTTGGTGGTGAAGGCGTTGATCTGGCCGCCGATGGCATCCATGCGCTTTGCCAGTTCCCCGGCAGAGCAGGCCGGGGTGCCCTTGAAGAGCATGTGCTCGATGAAGTGGGCCGCGCCGCTCTCGGAGGACTTCTCCTCCCGGGAACCGGTGGTGACCCAGATGCCCAGCGCGGCGGAGCGCACCCCGGGCATCCGCTCCGAGGCGATGCGCACCCCGTTGGGCAGGGTGGTGAGCTGATAATCGTACATAGTTTAAACCTTTCTGGGGAGATTTGTGGCTGATTTGTTTGAAAAAAGAAGCGAGAAAACAAAACGCCAGACGAACGAAAGACGTCCGTCCGGCGTTAGTATCACCGAATTACGGGAAATTACTTCTGAGCCTGCTGCTCGCGGATCTCGCGCAGGGCGTCCTTGTGGCTCAGGTTGATGCGGCCCTTCTCGTCGATGTCAGTGACCTTGACCCAGATCATATCGCCGATGTTGACCACATCCTCCACCTTGGCCACGCGGTGGTTGGCCAGCTTGGAGATGTGCACCAGACCGTCTTTGCCGGGAGCCAGCTCGACGAAGGCGCCGAACTGCATGATGCGCACGACCTTGCCGAAGTACAGGGAGCCGACCTCGGGGACGAACACGATGGTCTCGATGGACTTCTTGGCGGCCTCCACGCTCTCGGCGTCAGGGCCGGAGATGAAGATGTCGCCGGTCTCCTCAATGTCGATCTTCGCGCCGGAATCGGCCTGGATTTTCTGGATGACCTTGCCGCCGGAACCGATGACCTCGCGGATCTTGTTGGTGTCGATCTTCATCTTGATCATCTTGGGTGCGTTGGGGCTGACCTCAGCGCGGGGGGCGGGGATGCAGGGCAGGATGACCTGGTCGATGATCTCGCAGCGGGCATCGCGGGTGATGTCCAGCGCGTTCTGGATGATCTCCATGGTCAGGCCGTCGTTCTTCAGGTCCATCTGGATGGCGGTGATGCCGGCCTTGGTGCCGGCCACCTTGAAGTCCATCTCGCCGTGGAAGTCCTCAACGCCCTGAATGTCGATGAAGGTGTTGAAGCTGCCGTCGTCGTCCTGGATCAGGCCGCAGGAGATGCCGGCCACGGGGGCCTTGATGGGCACACCGGCGTCCATCAGAGCCAGAGTGGAGCCGCAGATGGAGCCCTGAGAGGTGGAACCGTTGGAGGACAGCACCTCAGACACCACGCGGATGGCATAGGGGAACTCCTCCACGGAGGGGAGTACGGGCTCCAGCGCACGCTCGGCCAGAGCGCCGTGGCCATACTCGCGGCGGTTGGTGGAGCGGTTGCCCCGGGCCTCGCCGGTGGAGTAGCCGGGCATATTGTAGTGGTGCATATAGCGCTTGGAATCCTCTTCCCAGATGGTGTCCAGCTTCTGGGAGGCGGACAGGGTGTTCAGGGTGGCGATGCTCAGCACCTGAGTCTGGCCGCGGGTGAACAGGCCGGAGCCGTGCACGCGGGGCAGAACGCCGACCTCGGCGCCCAGAGGACGGATCTCGTTGCTCTTACGGCCGTCCACGCGGTGGCCTTCCAGCAGCCAGGCCTTGACGATCTTCTTCTGGAACTTGTAGGTGAAGGTCTCCAGATACTTGTCCATGTCGGGATACTCGCCCAGGAACAGCTCGTGCCAGTGGTCGATCAGCTTGTTCCAGCGTTCCTCACGGACGTTCTTATCGTCGGTGTCCATGGCGGCCTTGGCCTCGTCCATGGTGGCCTCGACGATCTTGTTGAACAGCTCCTCGTTGAAGTCGGCGTGCTCATAGGTGAACTTGGGTTTACCGATCTCCTCGACCATCTTGTTGATGAGGGCGACGATGGTCTTGTTGGTCTCATGGGCGGCCTTGATGCCCTCGAACATGATCTCGTCGGGGATCTCCTTGGCGCCAGCCTCGATCATGACGACCTTCTCGCCGGTAGAGGCGACGGTGGTGTCCATCTGGCTCTTGGCGCGCTGCTCCTGAGTGGGGTTGATGACGATCTGGCCGTCCACATAGCCCACCTCGCAGCAGCCGATGGGGCCGTTCCAGGGAATGTCGGAGATGGCGACCATGGCGGAGGCGCCGATCATAGCGGTGACCTCGGGGGAGCAGTCGCGGTCCAGGCTCATGACGGTGCAGGTGATGCAGACGTCATTGCGCAGGTCACTGGGAAACAGGGGGCGCATGGGGCGGTCGATCAGGCGGCTGGCCAG
>CALEQS010000278.1 GCA_937907975.1 uncultured Clostridia bacterium
ACAACCTGAACCACGGCCTCATCAAGGACCCCACCGGCCTCGGCCCCAAGACCATTCCCGAGACCCGGCAGTCCCGCGCCTTCGGTGACCCGATGATTTATCTGAACGTCACTGCCGTCATGCGCCGCTGCGATCCGGAGAACAAGGATCTGTACGATCAGCGCGCCCGTGAGTGCGTGGAGGAGATCATCAGATACCACTACAAGCCCGAGCTGAAGTGCGTGCTGGAGACCGTCGGCGTGGACGGCTCCCTCCAGACCGACACCACCGCCGGCCGCGTCGTCAACCCCGGCCACGACATCGAGGGCAGCTGGTTCCTGGAGGAGCAGGCCAACTATGAGGGGGATCAGGCGCTGAGTGAGACTGCTCAGAACATCTTCCACAACGCCATTAATGCTGGCTGGGACGAGAAGTACGGTGGTCTGCTCTACTTCATCGACTGCATGGGTTGCCCGCCTGAGGCCTATGAGCATGACATGAAGCTCTGGTGGCCCCACAACGAGATCCTGATCGCCTCCATGATGTTCTACCGTGACACCGGCGACCAGTATTATCTGGACTGGTTCTACAAAACTGCCGAGTACGCCAAGGAGCACTTTGCCGATCCCGAGTTCGGCGAGTGGTACGGCTACCTGCGTCGGGATGGTCTGCCCACCGAGCCTGCCTGCAAGGGCAGCACCTTCAAGGGGCCCTTCCATGTGCCGCGCTGCCTGATCTATCTGGACAAGATGATGGATGAGGTCGAGGCCAAAGCGGAAGCCTGATCGAAGCAGTACGGCATGGGGCCCTGCGCCCCTGCCGCCGACACAGAGAGAGGACCAAAAGGTGAAAGCATGACGGAACAGGCGAAGATCGGCAATGTATTTGCCAATATCAGCAACAGCTATTTCCACTTGACGGTTTCGGAGAAAAAAGTGGCAGACTATGTGCTGGCCCACAAGACGGACGTGCAGTTCATGTCCATCTCCGAGCTGGCCTATGAGAGCGGCGTGGCGGAGGCCACGATCTCCCGTTTCTGCCGCCGCCTGCGGCTGAAGGGCTATAACGCATTCAAGCTGGCCGTGGCCAAGGCGACAGCCGAGGAGCACGGCGGCATCAGCCCCACCATGGAGGGACAGGAGGGGGAGATCACTCCTGAGGATTCCATTGCAGAGCTGTGCCGTAAGCTGTATACCGCTCAGACCTCTGCGATTGCCCAGAGCATGGAGCTGGTGCATCCGGAGCAGATCACGGCGGCGGTGGATCTGCTCTGCAGTGCGCGCCGGGTGTGCTGCATGGGACAGGGAGGCTCCATGATCCTGGCGGAAGAGGCAGCCCACATTTTCTCTACTGTTTCCGAAAAGTTCTGGTTCATGGCGGATTCCCATAAGCAGGCCAGCACCATTGCCCTGACCGGGCCGGAGGATGTGCTGTTGTTCTTCTCCTACTCCGGCTCCACCAAGGAACTGATGGAGCTGACCCAGATCGCCCGGGAGCGCGGGGCAAAGATCATCCTTGTGACCCGTTTTTCCCGCTCGCCCGGCGCGGCGCAGGCCGATGTGGTGCTCCAGTGCGGCTCCTATGAGGGACCGCTCCAGCTGGGCAGTATGCCAGCCCGGATGGCGCAGCTCTTCATTGTGGATGTGATCTATAATGAGTTCATCCGCCGGGATCCTGAGCGGTGCCACCACAATCAGGAGCTCATCGCCAACGCACTGGCGGAAAAGCACATCTGACGCAGTTCGTTTTATATGGCAGGTTAGGAGGGGCCTATGTTCCGACAGGTATTTGACCCGGACAATCTATTCTGGCGCACGATGGCCCGGGGCGTAGACTTTGTGGGGCTGAGCATTTTCTGGATCGCCCTCTGTCTGCCCGTCGTGACCATCGGCCCGGCCACTGCGGCGCTCTACTACACAGTGGTCAAGGTGTTCCGTCATAAGTCGGATGACGGAGCCTTCGGAATGTACTGGAAGGCTTTCGTGCAGAACCTGCGCCGGGGCATTCCGGCCACGCTGATCTTTATCCCGGTCATGCTGCTGCTGGCCTACGGTTACGCGGTCATGCGGGCCAATGCGGTCAGCAGTCAGGGCGTGATGATGTTTGTGGCCTATTACATCGTCCTGCTGATCCCGGTGGGGATGTTCTGCTATCTGTTTCCCATGCTGGGGCGGTTCGATATGAGCGTGAAGGAATTGTTCCGCACCTCATTTATCCTCGCGATCCGCCACCTGCCCTCCACTTTCGTGGTGGTGCTGCTGACGGTGCAGATGGTCATTTTCGGCCTGGAGCGGTGGTGGCCAGTGGTGTTTGCGCCGACGCTCACCGTCCTGCTGGTGTCGCTGTTCCTGGAGCGCATCTTCCCCAAGTACCTCAATGATGAGGAGCGGGCAAAGCTGGAGGATAAGCCGCCGGAGGACGAAGACGAAACTGAAGATTAAGCAAAATGCAAAGGAGCATTGCCAAATGGCAATGCTCCTTTGCATTTGAAAAGTATACTGAGATCACACGATGGCGGGCACCAGCTTGGCCAGCCTTGCGGCCAGCTCGGCGTGGCCGGCGCGGGTCAGGTGCATGAAGTCGATCTGGTTGAATTCACAGCCCTCGGCGTCCAGGAAGTGGCAGCCAAGTCCGGCGGCGGTCTTCTTGAACTGCTCGGCCACGCCCTGAGAGCGCTCCACACAGCCGTCGCCCATGGCGTCGTCGTGGAAGCCAGGCTTGATGGAGGGGGGCGCAACGATCAGAATGTTGGGCTTGTGGCTGCCCCAGCAGTCCACGCTCATGGCCTTGCGCACCAGACGATCCATACCAAGACCGATGCAGGTGGCGTTGGCGCCGAAGCGCTCTTTGGTGTCATTGGTGCCCAACATGATGATGAGCAGGTCGATGTTCTCATGGCTCTTGAGCAGAGGATAGGCGACGCTCAGTGCATCCATGCTCTCATGGAGCGGGTCGACGAATACCGTGGTGCGGCCGGACAGGCCCTCCTCGGTGACCAGATAGTCCTCGCCCAGCGCCTTCTGCAGCAGGCAGGTCCAGCGCTCGTCCTCGTTGAAGCGGATGCCGCCGTCAGCGCAGTCGGTGGGATCGGCGCAGTAGCCGTGGGTGTTGGAATCGCCCAGGCAGAGAATGTGCTTTTTCATGTGTTTCACGTCCTTTGTTTTATTGTCAGAAAATAATTTTCATGTACTGCAATTGAACACAGGGGGCGTCTGCCGCCTGAATTTCAGTGTAACGATAGGAATTTGAAAAGTCAAGCGGGAAGGGAGCGAATCATATCGAAAATTGAAAAATTTTTCTCCACTCTGAAAATATGAAATTTTCTTTCTAAATTCACTTGACAGAGATGGAAGTATTTTGTACAATCTTCACAGATGGAACGCAAGTTCCATCCTGTGCATTTGTAATATGTGCAATTGTAAAAAGGAGGACAAAAAATGAAGAAGATCCTTGCTCTGGTTCTGTCTCTGGCTATGGTCGCCGCTCTGGCGTCCTGCGGCGGCGGCAGCTCCAAGCCCGCTGCCAGCAGCGGTGCCGCCAACAGCGCTCCTGCCGCTTCCGGCGACAAGTCCAGCGCACCCGCCGCTTCCGGCGATTCCGCTGAGGAGATCACTCTGTGGACCTACCCCATCGGCGATTGGGGTAAAGAGGATGTCGTTAAGGGCCTGACCGACGCCTTCACTGCCGAGACCGGCATCAAGGTCAACGTCGAGTACCTGGACTACACCAACGGCGACGATAAGGTCAACTCCGCCATCACCGCCAAGAATGCTCCCGATGTCATCATGGAAGGCCCTGAGCGTCTGGTTGCCAACTGGGGCGCCAACGGTTACATGGTCGACCTGTCCGATCTGATGGATGACACCGACAAGTCCGAGATCTATGAGAACGTGCTGTCCGCCTGCACCAACAGCGAGGGCGCCGTCTATGAGTATCCTCTGGTCATGACTGCCCACTGCATGGCTGTCAACCTGGACGCCTTCAAGGAGGCCGGTGCCGATCAGTATCTGGATCTCACCACCCACACCTGGACCACCGAGAACTTCATCAAGGCTGTTGACGCTCTGTATGCGCAGTACGGTGACACCGTCGCCGCTGTCTACTGTGCCGGTCAGGGCGGCGATCAGGGCACCCGCGCTCTGGTCAACAATATGTATGGCGGCACCTTCACCAATGCTGACCACACTGCCTACACCTGGGACGACCCCGCCAACATCAAGGCTCTGGAGCAGCTGAAGAGCATGGACGGTATTGCCTTCGACGCCTCTCTGGCTGGCGGCGACGAGATCGCCAAGTTCTATCAGGGCACCCTGAAGATGGCTTTCTGCTGGAACATTGCCCAGCAGCTGAACCCCAACGCCGCTGATACCGGCGCTGGCAAGACCATCAGCGGCGATGAGATCGCTTTCATGAGCTTCCCCTCCGAGACCGGCGAGAGCAAGCTCTGCGGCGGCATCTGGGGCTTCGGCGTGTTCAACAACGGCGACGACGGCAAGATTGCTGCCGCCAAGGAGTTCATCAAGTATATGTGCGACTCCGAGCACACTGCTGACGCTGTCAAGGCTGCCAACTACTTCGCCGTCCGCGATACCGCCGAGGGCACTGACCTGACCGGTATCTGGGCTGACAACGAGATCATGAAGGAGTATCAGGTCCTGATGCCTTACCTGGGCGACTATTATCAGGTCACCACTGGCTGGGCTGGCGCTCGTACCGCTTGGTGGAACATGCTGCAGAAGATCGGCGAGGGTGCTGATGTCACCGAGACCGTGCAGTCCTACATGGCTGAGGCCAACAACCCCACCACTGAGGGTTAATTTTCCCGCCAAGTGAGAATCCTGAATGAAATCGGGTTCCGCGCCCCTCCCCTGTATGCGCGGGGGAGGGGCGTTATTTTCCACGGACGGGGATATGCATGGTTGGTCTGACCATGAGTCGGACCCATGATGCGTATCCCTATCCAATTCATTTTCTTTTGAGAGAGGAGCGATCTGCTTTGGCTAAAGCACCCAAACATACCATGAGCCGCGCTCTGGTAAGACGGGAGACGATCTCGGGCTATCTGTTTCTTCTGCCCAGCCTGATCTTCTTCCTCGGCTTTGTCGTGTTTCCGATGGTGTATTGCATTATTCTCAGCTTGACAGATGCCAATATGTACACCGAAGGTCTGGGCAATTTCGTCGGTCTGGAAAACTTCATTGACCTCTGGCGTGACTCAGTCTTTCTGGAAGCGCTGAAGAATACCTTTATCATCGTAGTTGTCAGCGTGCCCACCGTATGCGCCTTCTCCCTGTGGGTCTCCTCGGCGATCTACAAGCTGAAGGGCCCGCTGCTGAGCGCCTTCCGCTGCATCTTCTACCTGCCCGTGGTCACCGGCTCTGTGGCCGTCACCGTGGTGTGGAAGTGGATGTTTGACAACTACACCGGCATCTTCAACTTCGTGCTGAAGGGCACCGGCCTCATTGACAAGAACATCAACTGGCTGGGCGACAGCCGCTTCGCCCTCTGGTGCATCATCCTGATCCTGTTCACCACCTCCGTGGGTCAGCCCATCGTGCTGTATGTCTCTGCACTGGGCAATGTGGACGCCACCCTTGTCGAAGCTGCCAAGGTGGACGGTGCCACCGATCTGCAGGTGTTCTGGAGGATCAAGTGGCCCCAGATGATGCCCACCACCCTTTATATTCTGGTCATCACCACCATCAACTCCTTCCAGTGCTTCGCACTGATCCAGCTGTTGACTTCCGGCGGTTCCGGTACGAACACGGTGATGTACTATATCTACTACACCGCTTTCAAACTGACAGAGCAGAGCGGCCACTTCGGCTATGCCAACGCCATGGGCGTGATCCTGGCCATCTTCATCGGCCTGCTGTCTGCGCTGCAGTTCAAGCTGGCAAAAGAAAAGTAAGGGGGCGTAGGAAGTTATGAAATCGGGTGTGAAACGCACTACTCCGTACAAGGTGATCTCCATCATCATCCTTGTCATTCTTGCGATCCTGTTCCTGTTCCCGCTGTACTGGATCGTGACCGGCGCATTTAAGCCTACCACTGACATCTATGCGTCTCAGCCGGTCTGGTGGCCGTCTGAATGGGTGACCAGCAACTTTGAGAAATTGTTCACCAAGCGCAGTGCGCCGCTGTTTGAAATCGGCTCTTTGGTCGCCCCCACGGTGCCCGCCGCCATCCGCTGGCTCGTCAACACCGTGTTCATGTCCGTGGCGGCGATGCTGCTGACCTGCATCACCGCTGCTATGGCCGGCTATGCGCTGGCAAAGAAGCGCTTTGTGGGCAGAACGCTGCTGTTCTCCCTCATCATCTGCGCCATGGCGCTGCCCAAGCAGGTCATTCTGATCCCCCTGCTGAAGGAAATGTCTGCACTGAAGCTCTATGGCTCCCTGTGGGCGGTCATCTTCCCGACGGTTGGCTGGCCGTTCGGCGTGTTCCTGATGAAGCAGTTCTGCGAAGGTGTGCCCGGCGAAATGCTGGAGGCCGCCCGCATCGACGGTGCCAGCGAGGCCCGCACCTTCACCCAGATCGTGGTGCCTCTCATCAAGCCGGGTATCGGCGCACTGGCCATTTTCACCTTCATCAACAGCTGGAACGACTATTTCATGCAGTTGGTCATGCTGCCCAACAGCGCCAACTTTACCATCTCTCTGGGTATTGCCACCCTGCAGGGCGAATCCTCCGTGGACACCGGCCTGCTGATGGCCGGCGCCGCTCTGGCCGCCGTACCCATCATCATCGTATTCCTGATCTTCCAGAAGTATTTCACCCAGGGCATCACTATGGGTGCTGTCAAGGGTTGAGAAGCCAACCGACCTGACCGGCGTTCTCTAAATGCCGGTTCCAAGCTGAACCCCGCAGCGCTACTCCATTCTAATAGCGATGCGGAGGGCATTAAAGGAGGAAAACTGTTCCGCCTGGCCGGCGGTGCGGCAGTGTGGAGACCTGCCGCAGAGCGCTGAGAGTTCCGCTCTCTCAGCGCGAGAGAGGGCACGCAGAGGCGGCCCGATCACGGCCTTTTACTATGGCAACTCTGAGTCTGAAAAACATTGTAAAAACCTATCCCGGTGCCACTGAACCCACTGTCCACGGCTTCAACCTGGAGATCGCTGACAAAGAATTCATCGTTCTGGTCGGTCCCTCCGGCTGCGGCAAGTCCACTACCCTGCGCATGATCGCCGGCTTGGAGGAGATCACCGACGGCGAGCTGTACATCGGCGATAAGCTGATGAACGAGGTGGAGCCCAAGGACCGCGACATTGCCATGGTGTTCCAGAGCTACGCCCTGTATCCCCACATGACGGTGTATGAGAACATGGCCTTTGCCCTGAAGCTGCGCAAGATGCCAAAGGACGAGATCGACAAGCGGGTCAAGTGGGCCGCTGAGGTGCTGGACATCACCCAGTATCTGGACCGCAAGCCCAAGGCTCTGTCCGGCGGTCAGCGCCAGCGCGTGGCCATCGGCCGTGCCATCGTCCGCGAGCCCAAGGTGTTCCTGATGGACGAGCCGCTGTCCAACCTGGACGCCAAGCTGCGCAACCAGATGCGCGCTGAGATCATCAAGCTGCGCCAGAGCGTGGATACCACCTTTATCTATGTCACCCATGACCAGACCGAGGCCATGACGCTGGGCGACCGCATCGTCATCATGCGCGACGGCTTCATCCAGCAGATCG
>CALEQS010000279.1 GCA_937907975.1 uncultured Clostridia bacterium
GCGCAGGCGGTTCTCGACGCTTCCGCCCCACTTGTCGGTGCGGAAGTTGGTCAGCGGAGAGAGGAACTGGTGGATGAGCCAGCCGTGACCGGCGTGGACGGTGACCATGTCAAAGCCGTAGTGCTTGGCATTGGCCGCAGCCTCACCGAACTTCTTGGCAGTATTAAGAATCTCCTCCTCCGTCATGGCGCGGACCTCATCGCCCCAGTCGTCCACATAGGCGGACGGACCGGCGGGCATCTTGCCCAGAAACTCCGGGGCACACAGGGCGCCGCCGTGGTCCAGCTCGGCGCTGGCCGCCGCACCCTGGGAGTGGATGGCATCCACGAGGGCGCAGAAGCTGGTGGCATTGCGGGGATCATCGATGCCGATCTGCTGGGGATGGGACTGGCCATTCTCCAGATCGACAATGACCTCGCCGACGCAGACCACCGCCGCGCCGCCGGCGGCGCGCAGCTTGTAATACTCCAGATTTTCCTTGGTGTACTTCGTGTCCGGCCCCAGCTCCGCGAGGGAGGTGGGGGCGGAAAAGATGCGGTTTTTCAGCGTCAGCCCTGCCAATTTGATGGGGCTGAGCAGCTTGGGATATTTTGTATTCATTTCTTTACACTCCCTTAGCGGCCGGGCTGATGCTCCGGGATGCGGGGATCATTGTAGCGGTGATCCTCATCCAGCGTCTCATAGGGCTCGGGCCACATAACGTCACGCTGGGGCGTCTGCAGCAGGTTGTAGGGCTTGTGCCACGGGCCGACATAGGTCACATAGGGGCTGCCCAGCACCACGGGAGGAGGAGGAGGAGAGTTGGGATCGGTGCGGCGGGCATATTCCTCGGCCGCCCAGTCCTTGTAGTCCAGATCGCCCATGATGTCAGGGCAGACCTGCTCGTTCAGGTACTTCAGCTTGCCATCGGTCTCGTCGATGACAAAGTCGGAGCCATAGCGCTCCCACATGATGTGGCACCACTTCTCGCCGTCGGGGTCGAGGGTGGAGTTGATGGCACCGGGGGTGACGAAGCTGCCGCGGACGCTCTTGCCGTCGTCGGCGACCTCAATGACGTCGCAGGTCAGGGTGTGGACGGAGCACTCCATCAGGGGGCGGAAGTCCTTGCCCGCAATCTCGGGATAGCGGTCAATCTTGGCCAGCCAGTTCTTCATGCCCATCGTCTCATAGTCGATAATGTTGCCGTGCCAGACCTGGTCGAAGCCCACCATGCAGCCGAAGAAGTGGCCCCAGCCGCAGTCGTCGGTGTGCACCCACAGCTGGTCATACTCCGTTGCGCCGTCGCAGCGGGCATGGAGATACTGGTGACGGGCCTTGACGTTTTCCGCCTCCTGAGACAGGCCGGCGTTATGAATACGCTGAGACAGCGTCAGATGCTTTTTCATTTGTAGTTCCTCCCCTCGCCTGCGCGCATACCGATTACTTCGGGCGGCTTCCAGCCCTCGGGGCCGTAGCTGATGTCGTCGGTGAAGGTCTTGTAGTTCTTGGGCGGCATGGCCGGATAATCGTCCCACCAGTTGAAGGTGACGTCGTGGGTCAGCTCCTCGATGGTGGGCGTGCCAAATTCCTTACGCACGCGGTTGGTGGAGTTGGCGCTCCAGTCCTCATAGACCGGGTACTCGCCGTAGTCGTGGCCGGCCTGGCAGTCCACATCGGTGGAAATAACGATGTGCCAGATCTTCCACTCATTGCCCTCGCGGACAAAGTCGACGGCCACCTTGCCCAGCATCCACTGGACGTGGGCGCTGCCGTCAGCCTCGGCCATGGCCTCGTTGCCGATGGAGTACCACAGACCCTTGGCGGTCTCGCCGTCTTCGGCCAGCTCCACCAGACCGGTGGTCAGGGGGTGGGCGTACATATTGCCCAGATTCAGCTCAGAAGCGCCATTGGCCTTCTTCTGCTCCTCCAGTGCGGCGTTGTGGGCATCCACATAATAGCCGCGGATGGCGTCCATGCCAACGTAATAGCCCCAGTTGGAGCCATAGGAGGCGGTCTTCTGATGCTCCGGCTCCTTGACCCACATGGTGTCCAGCTCCTCGGCGCGCGCGTCGGCGGTCTGCAGGAACACCCGGCGGCCCATCAGGTTCTTGACTTCTTCAATGTCCCAGATGCGGCGGATCTGCTCGTCATCGGTGAATTTTTTCTGTTCCACAGTGCTGCCTCCTCTCAAATTCCGTAGCTGAAGGTATCAGCAAAGGTGGCGTACGGTTCAGGTACGCGGGGCGACGGGGTCAGCGGGCGCTGAGCGGAGTAATAGGGGCGG
>CALEQS010000280.1 GCA_937907975.1 uncultured Clostridia bacterium
GGCGGGTCAGCACCTCAAAGAGGAACTGGGGAAATTTCCACAGCACATGGGGGCCGAACACCAGGTCCACATGGCGGAAGGACTTTTTGATCTTCTCCGCCATATGGGGCTCCTGCATGGCACAGCCGCACAGGCAGATGACCTGATCCGGCTTATTCTTCTTCGTGTGGGTCAGCGCGCCCACGTTGCCCAGCACCCGCATCTCCGCGTGCTCCCGGACGGCGCAGGTGTTGATGACGATCACGTCGGCCTCCCGCTCGTCGTCGGTGAAGCCGTAGCCCATCTCCTCCAGCAGGCCCCGGATGCGCTCCGAGTCGGCCTCGTTCTGCTGACAGCCGTAGGTGTCCACCATGGCCAGCGGCGGGGTGAGCCTCTGCTGGCTGAACGCGCGCACCCGGGCGCAGTAATCGCGCTGTTCCTCCAACTCCTCCTGGGGCACCATCACATTTTTTCGTTCCAAATTCTGTCCTCCCGGCGGGCCTGAAAACCCGCGTTTTTTCCAGGGGCGGCGGCACAAAAGGCCGCTATACTCCCATTATCAGCATGATAGTTTAGTATAGCATTTTTGCGCGAGGCACACAAGATTTTCAGGGGAATTTTGCGCGGGGAATGCGGAGAAGGTCTCCATGCGGCGCTGGCAGCTCACTGGTTTGACGCAGGGCGGGAAAACGCGGCCTCAGAATGCCGTAGTGTGACAGTTTCAGAATGACACACGCCCCCGCCCAGATGCGATGCAGACACATCCGGGCGGGGGCGTTCGTTATTATCTGTTAAATTTCCTCGGTCTCCTCGACCCCTCCCTCGGGGAACGGGGTATGAAAGCGCTCCTCAAAGGCCTTTTTCAGCTCCGGACGGAAGTCCGGGTGGGCGACGTTGATCAGGCTGACCGCCCGCTCGCGGATGGTGCGGCCGGTGAGCCGGGCAATGCCGTACTCGGTAATAATATAGTCCACATTGGTGCGGATAGTGGTGACGGTAGCACCCAGATCCAGCACCGGCACGATCTTGGAGATCCTGCCGTCCCGGGTGGTGGAAGTGGTGGCGATGATGCTCTTGCCGTGGTGGCTGTCGGTGGCGCCGTCCACAAAGTTCATCTGGCCGCCGGAGCCGGAGAACTGGGTCGTGCCCATGGACTCCGAGTTCACCTGGCCGGTCAGATCCACCTGAATACAGGAATTGATGGAGATCATGTGGTGGTTCTGGGCGATGACGCTGGGAGCGTTGACCACGTCCACCGGATAGAGTTCAAAGTCGGGGTTGTGGTTTACGAAGTCATAGAGCCGCTTGGTGCCCATCAGAAAGGTGGCGATGCTCTTGCCGGGGTAGAGGGACTTTTCCGAGTTGTTAATGACGCCGGACTCGATCAGGTCCACCACGCCGTCGCTGAGCAGCTCGGAGTGCAGGCCCAGATTCTGCTTATCCTTCAGGAACTTCAGCACCGCATCCGGGATGGCGCCGATGCCCAGCTGGAGGGTGTCGCCGTCCTGGATCAGGCTGGCGCAGTACTCGCCGATCCTGGACTCAGCCTCGCCGATGTAGTGGGGCTTCAGCTCGGGCAGCGGGGCGGAGTGCTCCACGAAATAGTCAATCTTGGAGACGGGGATGCGGCTGTCACCGTAGGTGTAGGGCATCTGGTCATTCACCTGGGCAATGACCAGCTTGGCCTCCTGAATGATGGTCTTGGTGTAGTCCACGCTGACGCCCAGTGAGCAGTTGCCGTAGCGGTCAGGCGGGGTGACAGACACCAGCGCCACATCCACCGGCAGGAAGTTACGGAACATCCGGGGTACCCGGGCGAAGGAACAGGGGGTGAAGTCCGCCCGGCCGTCCTCAATGGCCTCCCGGACGCCGGCACCAGCGAAGATGGAGTTCAGGTGGAAATGCTTCTCCATGCCCGGCTCCAGATAGCGGTTGTTGCCCATGGGCACCATCTGCACCAGCTCCACATTTTCATAGGTGTCGCAGTTGTTGACCATGGTGTCCACCAGATACAGCGGCTCTGCGCAGGCGTGGCCCAGCGCCACCCGGTCGCCGGACTTGATGTGGGAAATGGCCTCCTTGGCCGTCACCGTGCGGGAAAAATAAAGCTCTCTCCAGTTCATAACAGCATCTCCTGACCAAAAATGACGGATTTGATTCGTAATCGTTATTTTTTTAACAAT
>CALEQS010000281.1 GCA_937907975.1 uncultured Clostridia bacterium
GGGCCACCGGGTCATCGTGGTGGTCAACAAGATCGACCGCCCCGACCAGCGCATCTATGAGGTCATCGACGAGGTGCTGGAGCTGCTCATCGACCTGAACGCCACCGACGATCAGCTGGATTCCCCCATGCTGTTCTGCTCCGCCCGTGACGGCCGCTGCGGCTACAACCCCGAAGAGATCGGCGACGACCTGAAGCCGCTGTTCGACACCATCCTCGACTATATCCCCGCTCCCGATGTGGATGTGGACGCGCCCTTCCAGATGCTTGTCTCCTCCGTTGATTATAATGAGTTCGTGGGCCGCATCGCGGTGGGCCGCATTGAGCGCGGCACCCTGAAGCAGAACCAGGAGATCGTGGTGTGCAACTACCACGACCCGGATCAGGTGAGCAAGAAGGCCAAGGCCACCGCCATCTACGAGTTCGACGGTCTGAACCGCATTCCCGTGGACACCGTCACTGCCGGCAACATCATTGCCATGTCCGGCATCGGCGACATCACCATCGGCGATACCATCTGCTCCCCGGAGGCTGTGGAGCCGCTGGAGTTTGTCAAGATCAGTGCCCCCACGATGGAGATGACCTTCTCCGTCAACGACTCTCCCTTCGCCGGCCGCGAGGGTAAGTACGTCACCTCCCGCCAGATCCGTGACCGCCTGATGCGCGAGACCCTGAAGGACGTGTCCCTGCGCGTCACCGAGGTTGAGGGCTCCGACTCCGCCCTGAACGTGGCCGGCCGCGGTGAGATGCACCTGTCCATCCTGATCGAGACCATGCGCCGCGAAGGCTATGAGTTCCAGGTCAGCCCCCCGCGTGTTCTGCTGAAGGAGATCGACGGCCGGAAGTGCGAGCCTATGGAGCGCCTTGTGGTGGACGTGCCCAGCGACTGCGCCGGTTCCGTCATCGAGAAGATCGGCTCCCGCAAGGGCGACTTCCTCGACATGGCCCCTCTGGGCACCACCCGTTCCAAGCTGACCTTCCTGGTGCCCGCCCGCGGCCTGTTTGGCTACCGCAATGAGTTCCTGACCGACACCAAGGGCGAGGGCATCATGGCCTCCGTGTTTGACTCCTATGCTCCCTACCGCGGCGAGCTGAGCCGCCGCAATGTGGGCGCTCTGGTGGCCAGCGAGACCGGCGAGTCCGTCACCTACGGCCTGTACAACGCCCAGAGCCGCGGCACGCTGTTCATCGGCGCCGGTGTCCCCGTCTATGAGGGCATGGTCATCGGCCAGACCCCCAAGAAGGAGGACATTGCCATCAACGCCTGCAAGCGCAAGCAGCTGACCAATACCCGCGCCGCCGGCAGTGATGACGCGCTGCGCCTGATCCCGCCCAAGCAGATGAGCCTGGAGCAGTGCCTTGAGTTCCTCGACGATGACGAGCTGCTGGAGGTCACGCCTGAAAACCTGCGCATCCGCAAGCGCATCCTGAATCTGGAGCAGCGGATGAAGAGCATTCATAGAAAGTGATTCTCGAAAGGGGCTGGCACCGCGGGTGCCAGCCCTTTTCTGCGAGGGGATGCATTCCAAGCGGGGTTCGTTTGCTTCGCAAAAGTCGCCCCGCTTGGAATGAGAAGAGAAACCGGGTGGAAGTGAATTCCACCCGGTTTCGTTATTGCGATTTATTCCGCCCACTGCGGTGGGCGGAATTCTGTGAAACAGGCTCTTTCGCCCAGCGGGCGAAATTCGCAGGGGGAGCGGGAAAATTGAAAAACAGATACTGCCTAAACGCATAAAATCAGGCCGCGGTCAGCGGCCTGATTATTTTTTTGGGTATGGGTTTCTGATGCGGGTCCGGCAGAGCAGGTAATCAATGCTGGTGTCATAGAAATCCGCAAGGCGGTGAAGTACGGCGGTCGGAATATCCCGCCGCCCCAGCTCATAATAGGAATAGCAGACCTGACTGCAATTCAGCACCCGCGCGAGATCGGCCTGTGTCAGGTCTGCGTCCTCCCGTAGGTCTCTCAGTCTGTTTTCAGCCATTCCATCACCACCCTATGGGTGGATTATATGGCAAAACAAAATGTTATATTGACATATATAACGCTTTGTTTTAAAATGGGAAAAAAGAGAAAGGACGGATCCAGATGGAAGAGAAGGAGACTGTTCAGGTAGAAAATACGCAGACTCAGAATGCAGAGCCGGCGGTGCGGCCAGAGGAACGTACCAAGTTCTGCAAGCACTGCGGCGAGAAGATCCCATATGATGCAGTGATCTGCACCAAATGCGGCAGACAGGTGGAACAGCTGGAGCAGACCGCTCCCGTTCAGCCCACAGTTGTGGTCAATAATACAAATCAGAATGTAAATCAGAATGCGGCCTATGTGGTGCGAGGTAAGCCCAAAAACAAGTGGGTCGCCTTTCTGCTGTGCCTGTTTCTGGGGTATGTGGGTGCGCATAAATTCTATGAGGGGAAGATCGGCATGGGCATCCTCTATATTCTGACAATGGGCGTTTTCGGCATCGGATGGGTCATTGACTGCATTCGTCTGCTGATGAAGCCGAACCCATACTATGTATAACAGATGAATGCTGCTTGAAAGCCCTGCGCGAAAGTGCAGGGCTTTTTCTTGCCCTTTGTGGAAAAATGGGGTAAACTATATCCTGAAATAATATGTATATCGGGAGGAAACTCTATGGCAGACCAGAAGAAAGCGCCCGCGTATCAGGGCGGAGAGATATTTTTGCTCAAGATGGGCGAGATCGTCCTGAAGGGGCTGAACCGCCGCAAGTTTGAGGACCGGCTGACTGCCAACATCAGCCGCCGCATCCACAAATATGGCCGCTTCCGCATCTATG
Source organism: uncultured Clostridia bacterium (assembly GCA_937907975.1). Taxonomy (GTDB): domain Bacteria; phylum Bacillota; class Clostridia; order Oscillospirales; family Oscillospiraceae; genus UMGS1766. The sequence goes on from CALEQS010000281.1 coordinate 2,798, forward strand.
CCCGGCAGTCCACGGTGTATGTGGAGCCGCTGGAGGCCTCCTGCGATCTGGAGCGCGCCTGGGCGGCCATCCAGCCGGTGTTCGGTGTGGCGGGCCTGAGCCGGGCCAAGGCCTGCGAGAAGGACAAGGATGCCTTCTTTGAGACGGCGTCCACTTATCTCCATGACCAGCTCATGGCGGCCAGAACCTTCAAGGTGGAGTCCAAGCGGGCGGACAAGAGCTTCCCCATGACCTCCATCGAGCTGAGCCAGTATGTGGGCGGCATGCTCCATGACGCCTATCCCCATCTGAAGGTGGACGTCCATGACCCGGAGCTCACCATCTATCTGGAGGTGCGGGATTTCAGCGGCTATGTCCACGGCAACCCGGCCCCCGGCGCGGGCGGCCTGCCCGTGGGCGTCGGCGGACGGGGGGTGGCCCTGCTCTCCGGCGGCATCGACTCCCCGGTGGCGGCCTACATGATGGCCAAACGGGGCCTGGCGCTGGACATGGTGCACTTTTTCAGCTATCCCTACACCTCCCTTGAGGCCAGGGAGAAGGTGCTGGAGCTGGCAAAGGAGATCACTCCTTATACCGGCCGGCTCACCGTCCATATCGTCCCCTTCACCGAGGTGCAGGAGGAGCTGCGCCGTAACTGCCCGGAGCCGCTGTTCACGCTGGCCATGCGCCGATTCATGATGCGTATTTCCGAGATGGTGGCTGAGCGCACCGGTGCGGGCTGCCTTGTCACCGGCGAGAGCCTGGGCCAGGTGGCCAGCCAGACCATGGAAGCCATGGCAGTCACCCAGAGTGTGTGCAGGCTGCCCATTTTCCGCCCGG
>CALEQS010000282.1 GCA_937907975.1 uncultured Clostridia bacterium
TGGCAGCAAAAAGATTATTTTATTTCATTGTACGCTTGACGGGGCGCGGTTCATTCGTCGGAGCGGGCTTTTTATATCTTTAAACCCTTGTAGTGCCAATGAGGATTTGGTAAAATAAACTCAGTTTTCCCGGAAAGGATGTTTTCTATGTCGATCGAATCAGTCCGCACCTACTTCCGCCCACTGGGGCGGGAAGATGATATTCTGGAATTTTCTGAATCCAGTGCCACGGTAGAGCTGGCGGCGCAGGCCGTAGGTGTGATCCCGGCCCGCATTGCCAAGAGCCTGTCCTTCCTCACTCCGGAGGGCTGTGTGCTCATCATCACCGCTGGAGACGCCAAGGTGGACAACAGCAAATACAAGCACCAATTCGGCGTCAAAGCCAAAATGCTGACGCCGGAACAGGTGGTGGAGTTTACCGGCCACGCCATCGGCGGCGTATGCCCCTTTGCCCTCTCCCGCCCGGATGTCAGGACCTATCTTGACATCTCCCTTCAGCGGTTTGACACCGTATTCCCCGCCGCAGGAAGTGCCAACTCCGCCATTGAACTGACCTGTGACGAGCTGGAGCGGTACGCCTGTAATTGTCAGGGCTGGGCTGACCTCTGCAAAGGCTGGCAGGCAGAAGAATAACAAAACGCAAAAACGAAAAACGGGCCGTTCCCATATTGGGAACGACCCGTTTGCTTTCTGTTAACAGCCTGTGGCTTCCAGATGGCTCTGGGGGATCTCCACCGGGTAGTGCTCGGTGAAACAGCCGTCGCAGAAACCGCACTGGGCATCCGGCGCGATCTTGTAGAGATTCTCCATGGAGAGGAACTCCAGACTGTCCGCCCCGGCGATCTCACAGATCTCGTCCACCGTGTGGTGGCAGGCGATCAGCTTCTCCTTGTTGGGGATGTCAGTGCCGAAGTAGCAGGGCGAGATAAACTCCGGAGAGGAGATACGCATATGCACCTCGGTGGCTCCGGCAGAGTGCAGAAGGTTGATGATGGCCTTGCAGGTGGTGCCGCGGACAATGGAGTCATCCACCATGACGATCCGTTTTCCAGCCACCTGGCTGCGCAGGGCACCCAGTTTGATGCGCACGGCGGCCTCACGGTCGGACTGGTTCGGGGTAATGAAGGTACGGCCGATATAGCGGTTCTTCACAAAACCGTCACCAAAGGGGATGCCGGACTCCTGAGCGTAGCCCAGCGCCGCGTCAAGGCCGGAATCGGGCACGCCGATGACCAGATCGGCCTCCACCGGCTTCTGCTGATACAGCAGGCGTCCGGCATTTTTGCGGGCCTCGTGGACGGACTGGCCGCAGATCACGCTGTCCGGCCGGGCAAAGTAAATGTACTCAAAGATGCACATATGGCTCATGCCCTGACAGTTGTCCCTGATGGAGCGGATCTCGCCGTTTTCCACCACGACGATCTCGCCGGGCTCCACCTCGCGGACATACTCCGCCTCCACGCCGTCCAGCGCGCAGGACTCAGACGCAAAGAGGATTGCGTCACCCTTGCGGCCGATGCACAGCGGACGGAAGCCCCACGGATCCCGGGCCGCCACCAGCTTGCGGGGCGACATGACGATCAGTGAAAAGGCACCCTTCAGCATGGGCAGTGCGCGGCTGACCGCCTCCTCCACAGAGGGTGCCGTCAGGCGCTCATGGGCGATGGCATAGGAGATGACCTCCGTATCACTGGTAGTCTGGAAAATGGCGCCCTGATACTCAAAATGGGTGCGCAGTTCCTCCGTGTTCACCAGATTGCCGTTGTGCACCACAGCCAGCGTGCCCTTGACGTATTTCAGCGTCATGGGCTGGGCATTCTCCCGCTGACCGGCACCCGTGGTGGCGTAGCGGACGTGGCCCACGGCGCAGGTGCCGTTCAGCTCGTCCAGCTTGGCCTCGTCAAAAACCTCACCCACCAGGCCGATGTCCTTATAGTAGGACAGTTCCCGGTCATTGGTGACCGCAATACCGGCGGATTCCTGCCCCCGGTGCTGAAGAGCATAGAGGCCGTAGTAAGTCGTTCTCGCGCAGTCTCCCTTGGGATCATAGACGCCAAAGACGCCGCACTCTTCATGGATGGACATGGTCGTTCCTCCAAACAACAGAATAGATAAGAAAAGTATAGCGGAATTCTGCGCAAATTGCTACTGCCTGCCCGAAAAAAACTGCGCCCATTCCGACGAAAAAATCGGCAATTTGCCCGCACTCCCCCGTGAAAGCAAAAAGTGCCCGGGAAACGGAGCATTTCCCGGGCTGCTGCTTTTGTTTTAATCCAGTAGCATCTGGTAGTAATCGGAGTAGTGGGTATCGCCGTTTTTGATGGCGGCAATAGCGGTGCGGGGATGCTGATCGGTCAGGCCGGTAAGCATATAGTGGAGATCATACCCCCACTTCAGGCCGGACTCCTTCAGCGGCAGCATATGCTCCTCAATAAACCGAAGCATGGGGTCCAGCTTGTAGCGCGGGTTCTTCAGAAAGCCCAGCAGATTCTCCAGCGAACAGTTGCCCGCGCCGCGGCCCATGCCCATGGCGGTGGCATCCAGATAGCTGACGCCGACGGACAGCGCCTCGATGGTGTTGGCAAAGGCACACTGCTGGTTATTGTGGGCGTGGATGCCCAGCTTGATGCCTGCAGGGCCCATGATGCCGTCATAGACATCCACCAGCCGGCGGATCTCCTCGGGGTAGAGGGAGCCGAAGCTGTCCACGATGTACATGGTGCTGATGGGGCTCTGAGCGAGCATATTCAGCGCGATCTTCAGGTCACTCTCCTGGCAGTTGGAGATGGCCATGATATTGCAGGTGACCTCATAGCCCTTCTTGGCGGCATCTTCGATCATGGCGATGGCCTCAGGGATGGTGTCGATATAAGTGGCCACGCGCACCATATCAATGGGGCTCTCAGCCGCAGGATGGATGTCCTGCTGATAATCGCAGCGGCCCACATCCGCCATGACGGAGATCTTGGGGCCGTCCTCGTTTTCCCCCACAATGGCGCGGATGTCCTCGTCATCGCAGAACTTCCACTTGCCGAACTTCTCCCGGTCAAACAGCGCCTTGGAAGCCTTATAGCCGAACTCCATATAATCCACGCCGGCGGCAGTGTTGGCTGCATAGAGACTGCGGACAAATTCATCCGTGAAGAAAAAGTCGTTGACCAGGCCGCCGTCCCGCAGAGTGGCGTCCAGCACGCGGGCGTCCTCGCGGACGGAGATCAGATTGCCTTTGAGTTCCATTTTACTTTACCCCTTTAAAGCTATATAGCTTGAAATCGTTATTGTATTTTGCATTATAACACAGCCTATAAGGAATGTAAACCTCTTTTTCAATTTACTTCTGTGCGGCGATCTGCTCCGCCAGCTCCTCCAGATAGAGCCAGCGCTCCGTCTTGGCCTCCAGCTGTTCCTCCAGCGCAGCCTTCTCCCCCATCAGCTCCTCCAGCTTGACATAATCGGTGGCAGCAGCTTCCATCTGCTGCTCGATCCCGGCAATCTGGACCTCAAGCGCGGCAATATCATCCTCGATGGTGTCATACTCCCGCTGTTCGCCATAAGTAAATTTTTTCTTGGGTGCGTTTGTCTGAGCGGCGGTCCTCTTCTGCACCGGGGCACTCTTAGCTGCGCTCTCCGGCTTTTCGGTCTCCTCCCGCTTTTCCAGATAATCGGCGTAGTTGCCGGAGTAGATCCGCACTTCCCCATCGCCCCGCACCTCAAAGATGGAGTCGGCCATCTTGTCGAGGAAATAGCGGTCATGGGAGACCGCCAGCACAACGCCGGGGAAGGTCTGCAGGTAGTCCTCCAAAATGGTCAGGGTGGCAATATCCAGATCGTTGGTGGGCTCGTCCAGAAACAGCACATTGGGCTCCCCCATCAGGATACGCAGCAGGTAGAGCCGCCGCCGCTCGCCGCCGGAAAGACGGCCGATCTCGCTGTGCTGGAGCGCTCCATCAAAGAGGAAGCGCTCCATGAGCTGGGAGACCGTGAAGGTACCGTCACCGGTATGCAGCTTTTCACCGCCCTCGGCCACGAAGTCATAGGCCTTCTGGTGAGGATCCATTTCCCGGCCCTCCTGCGTGAAATAGCCGATGCGGACAGTGGAGCCGATGGTCACGGTGCCCGAGGTAGGTGCAAGCCGTCCGGCGGCCAGATTGAGCAGGGTGCTCTTGCCTGCGCCGTTGCGGCCTACAATGCCGATGCGGTCCGTGCGCTTGACGTGGTAAGTAAAATCGTCAATGACCTTTTTCTCTCCAAAGGCACAACTGACATGATCCAGCTCAATGATCTGCTTGCCCAGCCGGCTCATGCCAGCGGAGATCTGCACCTGCTGTTCCAGTGTCGGGGCATCCTGCGCCTTCAGATCGTTGTAGCGCTGGATGCGCTCCCTGCTCTTGGTGCCCCGGGCCCGGGCGCCCCGCATGATCCACTGGGCCTCCACCCGCAGGACGGACTGGCGCTTGCGCTCGGTGGCCTGCGCCATCTCCAGCCGCTGGGCCTTCAGTTCCAGATATTTGGAGTAGTTGGCCTCATAGGAATAGGTTGCACCATGGGTCAGCTCGGTGATCTTTGTCACCACACGCTCCAGAAAATAGCGGTCATGGGTCACCAGGATCACGCCGCCCCGGAAGCGGCGCAGGGTATCCTCCAGCCAGGCCACCATCTCGCTGTCCAGATGGTTCGTGGGCTCGTCCAAAATCAGCACATCCGCCGGGTGCACCAGCGCCCCGGCCAGTGCCACCCGCTTGCGCTGGCCGCCAGACAGCGTACCAATCTTCGCATCATAATCTGTAATGCCCAGCCTGGTCAGCATGGTTTTGGCCTCGTACTCTTTCAGAGCCCGAAACTCCGGCGGAAAGTGCAGAAAAATCTGCTCCAGCACGGTAGCATCCTCGGTCATATCCGGGTTCTGAGGCAGGTAAGAGACCTGAATATTGGGGTCCCGGGCCAGAGTTCCCTCGTCCGGTTCCTCCACCCCGGCCAGGATCTTGAGCAGGGTGCTCTTGCCCGTGCCGTTGACACCGATGATGCCGATCTTCTGCCCCTCGTCCAGATAGAGCGAGACCTCGTGAAGCAGCTGCTTGGTTCCATAATTTTTTGAGATGTGCTCCGCGGACAACAGCATGGGCCATCCCTCCTGACATAAAATTCTAACTTAAATATTATACTGAGATTCGCTCCGAATTTCAATGAAAATCAAAGTAACGGATGTGCGCTTCCAGCGCGATCCCACGATTTTGAGCCAGTTCCTCCACCGTGACCAGTTCATAGCCCTGTTCGATCAATGCGGGCACAAGGTGCTCCACCGCCTCTGCCGTGGAGGGGTAGAGATCGTGCATCAGAACAATGTCTCCATCCTGCACCGAATCAAGCACCTCCGCGCAGACCGCATCCGCATTCTGGCTCTCCCAGTCCCGGGTGTCCACTGACCAGAGGATCATGGGATAGTCGATCGCGTTTCGCACCGTATCATTGACCGCGCCGCCCACCGGACGGGAGAGCGTCGGCGCTATGCCGGAGGCCTGTGACACGGCGTCTGCGGTGGCGGTCAGCTGGGCGCGGATCTCCTCCTCGGACAGCTGCGTCATCAAGCACCGGTGATCCCATGTGTGCACGCCGATCTGGCAGCCCAGCTCCGCCGCACGGCGCACAGTTGGAGCACACCCCAGCACCCGGTCACCCTCGACGAAAAAGGTCGCCCGGCTATCCGAACCTTCCAGTACATCCAATATGCGGCCGGTCACTGGCGAATAGGGGCCGTCGTCAAAGGTCAGCGCCACCATCGGCCGCTGGGCCGCCTGCTCCACCGCACGGGCCGACAATGCCAAAAAAGCAGAACAACACAGGATCATCGCCAGAAGCAGTGTACGCCGCAGTCCAAAATTTCTCATTTCACTGCCACCTCCACTCAAGATTAGGATGGCAGGATCGCTTCGTTTTTCTCAGGAAATTTCAAACAAAAAGCGGCCCATTCAAAATGGGCCGCTCAATTTTGGTCGATCAATTTTAATTTCTGCACACGGGACATCTGTTTGATCTCGTACTCCCGCCGCAGAGCGGCG
>CALEQS010000283.1 GCA_937907975.1 uncultured Clostridia bacterium
TTCCACCCCGCGCCCGGCGAGGAGAAGCTCCCCCTCATCATGGGGGACGATGCCATCCCCGCCGGTGCCAAGCTGTGCTGATCCCATTTCAAACAAAAAACCGCCCTGCATTTGTCAGAATGCAGGGCGGTTTTTGCGCAATTTTAAAGTTCTTACTCCCATCCGGATAACAGTTGTGTAAAATCAGCCCCTCCGCCGTTGGCGGAGGGGCTGACGCAAGCTGCAATTATTTGCCCAGCCGCTCGGTGACGACCCGGGCGACCTTGATGCCGGAGGCGCCGGCCTGGGCGAGACCACGGGTGGTGCCCGCACCGTCGCCGATGGCGAAGAAGTTCTTCATCGGGGTTTCAAGCTCGTTGGACAGCTCGATGCGGCTGGAGTAGAACTTGACCTCCGCGCCGTAGAGCAGAGTGTCATAGTTGGCGGTGCCGGGGGCGATCTTGTCCAGGGCGTAGATCATCTCGATAATGTCGTCCAGCTGGCGCTTGGGCAGGGCCAGGGACAGGTCGCCGGGGACGGCGGCGGTCAGGGTGGGCCGGGTGAAGGACTGGCTCAGGCGGTGCTCATTGGTGCGCACGCCCTTGACCAGGTCGCCGAAGCGCTGGACCAGCACGCCGCCGGCCAGCATGTTGCTCAGGGAGGCGATGTGTTTGCCGTAGCGGTAGGGTTCGTTGAAGGGCTCGGTGAACTTGTTGCTCACCAGCAGGGCAAAGTTGGTGTTCTCGCTGCGCAGGGCGGGGTCAGAGTAGCTGTGGCCGTTGACGGTGTTGATGCCCTCCACGTTCTCCGCCACCACATGACCGTAGGGGTTCATGCAGAAGGTGCGCACACTGTCGCCGTACTGCTTGGTGCGGTAGACCAGCTTGGACTCGTACACCACGTCGGTAATATGCTCAAACACCTTGGCGGGCAGCTCCACGCGCACGCCGATGTCCACCTGGTTGTTGATGAGATGGATGCCCAGCCGCTTGCACTCGCTGGCGAACCACTCCGCACCGGAGCGGCCCGGGGCGGCGATCAGGACGGTGCAGTCCACGCTGTCGCCGTTCTCCAGCTCCAGATGGTAGCCCTCGCCCTGCCGGTCGATGGTCTTGACCGCCGTGCGGAAGCGGTAGTCGATCTTGTCCTTCAGGTGCTCATAGATGTTGGCCAGAATACGCAGGTTGTTCTCGGTGCCCAGATGCTTGCACTGGGCCTGCAGCAGGTGCAGGTCGTTCTCCAGCGCCTTTTTCTCCAGCGCCTGCGCCTCTGGGGTGGCGGTGGAGAAGCACTCGGTGGTCGCGCCGAAGCGGACGTTCACGCTGTCCACATAGCGGATCAGATCCATGACCTCCGATGCGGGCATATAGTCGGTGAGCCAGCCGCCGAAGGCGGTGGTGAAGTTGAACTTGCCGTCAGAGAAAGCTCCGGCGCCGCCGAAGCCGCACATGGTATCGCAGATGGAACAGTGGATGCACCGATCCACCTTGCCGGAGACGATGGGACACTGGCGGGTGTAGATGTCCGCGCCCTGATCCATCACCAGCACGTTCAGCTCAGGACGGAGCTTCTTGAGCTCATAACCGGCAAAAATGCCGGCCTCGCCGCAGCCAATGATCGCAACATCATAACGGGTGTTCATAAATTCGATTCAATCCTCCAATAAAACAGTTGGCGGTGCGCTGGAAACCTCGGAAGGCTCATTAGTAAGAAGCGCAATATTACAGATTAAGGATACTATAAATTCGTCCATTTTGCAAGAAAAATTCGGCCCTGCTTGCCAAAAAAACGCAGATGCGGTAGTATAGGGGGAGCAAAATCAGAACAATAGAAAGCGTGACATTCCGAATCATGAAACGCATCTCCAAGCAAATGAGTGAAACCATCGAGCTGGGCATCGTGCTGGCCCTCAGCGGCGGATTTATGGACGCCTACTCCTATATGTGCCGCGACCACGTCTTTGCCAATGCCCAGACCGGCAACATCCTGCTCTTCGGCGTCAACCTGTCCCAGGGCAACTGGGGCACCGCCGCGCACTATCTCGGTCCAATTCTGGCCTTCATTGTGGGGCTGGCCTTGTCCGACCTGTTCCGGCTTATCCGCCGGGGCACGGAAAAGCTCCACTGGCGGCAGGTCACGGTGGCGCTGGAGGCTATCGTGCTCTTCATCGTCAGCTTCCTGCCCCAGAGCATGAACCTGCTGGGCAACAGCCTGACCAGCCTGGCCTGCGGCCTTCAGGTGGAGTCCTTCCGCAAGATCCACGGCAACGGCATCGCCACCACCATGTGCATCGGCAACCTGCGCTCCGCCACTCAGAATATGTGCGAGTATTTCCGCACCAAAAACACAGAATTTGCCCGCAAGAGCGGACTTTATTTCTTCACGATCCTCTGCTTCACTGTCGGCGCCATCGTCGGCAATCTGGCCGTGGGCCTCTGGGCGGAAAAGGCCATCCGCTGTGCCTCCATCCTGCTGGTCATCGC